>CAXDSX010000203.1:0-4342 GCA_963992075.1 uncultured Pseudomonadales bacterium
CGACCACCGAGATCTACACCTCTCTATTCGTCGGCAGCGTCAGATGTGTATAAGAGACAGGCTCGACCCGCCCGGATGACGCGTCGGTCCGTAGGGATTCTTGGTGGTTCCAAAAGCCGAACCTTCGGTCGTCCAGCCATACGCAAACTCATGCATGGTCGTTTTAGCCAAGACAATCGCCCCGGCTTTTTTTAGACGTTCTACCTGAGTCGCATCTCTATCTGGGGAGTGGCCGTCGAATAAAACTGAGCCGGCCGTTGTCGGCATTCCACGCGTTTCGTAATTGTCTTTGACCAACACGGGGATTCCATGAAGTAGCGAGCGAGCGCCTGACTTTTGGCGCTCTTCGTCCAAACTCTGAGCAATTGCTAGCGCCTCGGGGTTTGCGTGTTGGATCGCATTGATCGCCGGCCCTTTTTGATCGTATTGATCGATTCTTTCCTGGTACCAACGGACAAGTTCGACCGACGTGATCGAGCCGGATTCTAGTTGGGCCTGAAGTTGCTCAATAGAGGCGTCTAACATTGTTCCTTCGGGATTCTCGGCAAAAAGGCAGAGCGCTGACAATACCAGGACAAAACGGGTAGCGGTTCGAATCGATGTCAAAACCAACGTTGCCATCAGAATGTGCTCCTTCGAAAACGTCTATAAAACTACGCCCCGTGCTAAAGACTGTCACTTCACCGTTTTTTCGCAGCGACGAGCGCATATAAGGTAGCGCCAATTACGATCGCTCCAAGTACCTGAATGATCTCGATAGCGCTCACACGAGACAGAAGCCAAGCACACAATAATAATGCCGCGCCTGCCACCCAAGGTCCCGAGCGGGTCGCGTAATTTGGCCGCGGCGGGTTATTCGTAGGTGGCGTTCGTCAGACTTTGATATTGACGAGATAAGAGAAAGCGGTAGATTTGGTCGAGTTTATGCGCTGGAGGGGCTCGGTCAACGAATCGAAGGTTTTGCGGATCCTGCCGGCGAGGGTTCAAGTTCTCCAGCCGTGACCTGTCGTGATGGCAAAGGATGACTTCACCCAAACCATCAAATGAGACAATTTAGGATTAGCCCGGACGTGGCTTCCGGTTGCTCTTGTTGTACCCAATGTCCGGCACCCTCGACGAAATGAACACCACGCATATTCGCGCCTAACGTCCTTTGCATGGATTCGAATGAACCAGGCGACTGGTAGACGCCCCAGTCCCGCTGCCCAGCTATAAACGTTGTCGGCACCCGTATGGGACGCCGCTTCGCTACATCGACCCCGGCGAGACGAGCGCGATACCAATTCAGTCCGCCCTGAAAGCCCGTCCGCGCATATTCACGACAATAGATCGAGAGCTCATTTTCCGTTAGCCAACCGCTAGGCTCAGAAGGCATTTCAGCGATAACCGTCTCAGGCATCGTTTTCCCGGCCTCCATCACGTAGTAGGTGGGGAGCATGTCCAGCTCTTCTTCGGTCAGCGGGTGCGTCTGATTAGCCGAATGATCTCCGCTTTTATAATGGAAGTAACCCCGAAGAAAGTCATGGAGACCCTGTGGCGGATCTCGCATGTCACCATCGGCTGTCGGCGTCGCATAGTAATGATGATAGTGCACGCGCGGTGGTTCCAATCTCACGACTGCGTCAAACACGTTGGACGTCGGTACGCCAAATGGTGCACTCATAAGAACCAAGCGCCGAAATACGTCGGGATATGTCATCGCAGCCCAGGCAGCCACCGGTGATCCAAAATCGTGACCGACCACGGCCGCCACCGATGGAATGTCCAAAGCGTTTAACAAGCCAAGGACATCGCGAACCAAATTCTCGAAAGCATACGGAACAAGCTCAACGTCGTAACCCAAAGCCCAACCCGTCGTTTCACCGTACCCCCGTTGATCGGGTGCGATCACTCGATAGCCCGCATGCACTAATGCGGGTACCACTCGGCGCCAACTGTAGGCGAGCTCGGGAAAGCCGTGGAGTAAAAGTATGACCTCTTCGCTCTCACCCGCGTCGAGATAGGCCATCTTGAGCCCGTTACCGTTATTGACCTTATCCATGCATTCCAAATTTTAGCCGTTTTTGTTTCGAAGACCGTGGATTTCCCAGTGCACTAGTACACCTGGTCAGTAAAGCGCTTGAACCTTGAAGCCGTCTCAAACGTCGTGGGGTACTCATTAATTGAGCTATATTGTGCAACTCTAACTTTCTCTAGTCGCTAGCAAACCGATCCTTGCTTACACCGAACGAAAAATGGGCATTTGCCGAGTGGGGTTTGATAAGCGTCAAGGCACTTATTCCACCCGACGTGGTCGAGCCTATTCGAGAACTGGTGATCGAACGATTACGTCGTCGCGAATTCTGGGGAGACGATGGTTGGATACCTCCAACCAATGTTGACGGCCAAAAACGACTCCACGCTACGATTAAGGAGATTTCTCGGAATACGAAATCTCTCCGATCCAGCTTGACGGATCGTGTCCTCGAGTACGCCCGGGAGCTCGTGTCCGGTGACGAAATAGAACTCACTTCCCCGATCGCCCAATTTCTTTTCACCGCCCCACAAAGTTACGTGATGAACCACGACGGCCAATGGGACGGTAAATGGGACGTACCGAGAAGCATTTGGCATCTAGATATGCCTCGCAGTGCAGCCATAGGACCGCCGGGGCCCGAAATGTTCACCTTCCTGAATAAAGTTGAGCCGAAGGGAGGCGGGACTCTGGTCCTCGCGGGTAGCCACCGGCTTTTAAATGATGTGGAGTACCTTAGTTCAAAGAACGTCAAGAAGAGGCTTAAACGCCACACGTATTTTCGCGAGCTAACGGGCAAGGGCGACGGGGATCGATCTCGATTCCTAAAAGAGATCGGGACTATAGATGGCGTCTCCGTCAAGGTCGTCGAGCTCACAGGCGATCCGGGTGATGTCTACTTCGTCGACCTGCGCATACTTCATTCATTAGGTGCGAATGTCTCCAATCAACCTCGGATGATGATTGCCCAACGGATGCCAAGGCGAGAGGCGTTCAAAACATGGATGACCACGGTCCGAAGCAAGGGAAGGGAAGTCAAACAGAGTAGTCACGGGTGACCTCTAGATTTTCAAAACAAACCTTCGAATGAAGTTAAAGCCATGCTGCCAGGCAGAACGTCACTGACTTCGTGCTACGAGCTACCTTTCGATTTCTTGTAGTGATCCGGAAATCCAACCTTCGTGCTCATGCCAGCTTTGATGGCCTCACCGGTCTTTGTGTCGTAACGATGATAATCACCACGGACGGGCACTCGCATGTCTTTCCCGGCCGGCTCGGTATCGAACAAGCTCAAGTAACCACTCGGTCCCTGCGCTCCAATGGCGTAATCCGGGGTCTTTCCCCACGGCATCGTGTTGTAGACGTTCATCAACCGCGCAAATCGCTTGGGATTGCGTGCCAGTGCTTCGTCTGTCGCCGTATGCCGGTAGGCTTCTTGGGTCTGCATGTGGGGGCGGTTATACATGCCCAAAATCATCAACCTAAGACCGTCGGTCGTTTTGGGGTAAGAACCGTGCCACGTGTGATCACCCCAGATAATCATGGATCCGGCTGGGGCTTCGACCGCCTCCGCATTGTCAGCCCAATATTCAGATTCTTCCTTCGATGGGAGACGCCGCCAACGGTGACTACCCGGCACGAACGAGAGCCCACCATCCTCTTTTGAGTAGTCGGTAAGCAGGTAATTGAAATTCGCGCCATAGGTCTCGACCGCCATGGTAGGCATGTCGAACTGCGCCCAGTCCGCGTGAATGCCTGTGCGTGCATCCCCCTTACCTTTGACCCACGCATTACAAAGTGACAAGACGCAGTTGGTCCCCACCATCCATTGGATCAAGCCCAGGGCAGCGGGGGTAAGGACTAACTTTTCAAAGAGGAGATCGTCCCAAAGAACAAAGCGAAGCAGTTCTTGGCCGTCACTAAAAATGCTAGATAGCTCGTCGCGAGAACAATCCTTACGTTCGCATGCTATCCGTAAAACCGCTTCTTTCGCTTCTTGGTGCTGTTCGGCCGAGCCAACCTTGTCTGGAGGTAAGACCGTATATCCAAATGCCTCAAGTTCGGCCAAATTTTCTAGCAGGTCCAGTTCTTTCAACTCACGATAAAGTGCTGGCGTCTCTTTAGCCGACGACCAATCTTTGATCTCCATTTACGAGGTCCACTAAGCCAACAATGCAACTACTATGCTTGACTGGGCGATGTAATCAAGGTTTAAAGATGGGGTTCCTTTCGCATGGGCATTAGGAAAGTGCACATGCTGTCTCTTATACACATCTCCGAGCCCACGAGACCGAGGCTGATCTCGTATGCCGTCTTCTGCTTGAAAAA
>CAXDSX010000204.1:0-4318 GCA_963992075.1 uncultured Pseudomonadales bacterium
ATACGAGATCAGCCTCGGTCTCGTGGGCTCGGAGATGTGTATAAGAGACAGCATAGTAGGCGGCCAACTGATTTTGAGACGCCGCTTGCATCGCGATCCCAACCCTAGTCTTTCGAAAAAAGACAAACACCAGAGCGCACAACGCTAGGGTACCTATGACCACGGCGATGTTTTCGTACCCGACCGAGAGCTCGCCCCAGCGCGCGACCCCCCCTCCGTATGGGGTGGCCAATGTTTTGTCCTCATATCCCCAAATGGCTCCCGCCACTGCTCGCAGAATAAATCCCAACCCGATGGTCAACATTAAGACCGCAAAGGGTGGCTCCCCGATCATGGGTCTCAGCAACAGTCGCTCTAACGTGATACCGATAAGGCCCATGACAGCAAGCGTCGCTAAGAAACCCCAAAGAAAAGGCCAACCCAACACATTGATGAAACCAAACGCAATGAAGGCACCCAACATCATGAGATCGCCTTGCGCAAAATTGACCATCTCGGTCGCCTTGTAAATCAGCACGAAGCCGAGCGCGATAAGGCCGTAGACGCAGCCTTGCGAAATCCCGCTGATGAGCAGTTGCAAAAAATCCATGGATATCCAGGCTTTTAAGGAATACAGGCAGCGAAGAGAAACAGCTCAGTCATCGACCAAGAACCCGTCGGCGTCCCTTGTTTCAGGACCGTTCACGCGTACCCGACCGTCACCAAATTTACCGTCGCGTTCTCGCAAAGCTTCCCGAAGCCCCAGCCGCTGAACGCGCTCGCCCCAACCTAGAGCTGCAGCTGCATTGTGGCCTCGCACATCATTTTCCACCGCCATACGCTGCAGCGTCCTCGCCCCCATCAACTCGAGGCCTTGATTGATAATGCGCTTGTTCGCAGAGAGCAAATCGCGATCGATCATGCACAACCGATCGGCCAATTGTTCGACTTCGTCCTCGAGATGATCCTTAGGCACCGCTTTCAAGACCAATCCGATTTGCTGGGCCTCAGCCCCGCTAATCATATCTCCCGTCAACATGAGTCGTTTCGCCCACTGTGGTCCGACATTGTAGAGCCACATGTTGTTAGGCAGCGCGCCAAGATCCCGCGCGGGAGGAAACCCGAACAACGCATCGTCAGCGCAAATAATCATATCGGTGAGCAAAGCGACGTCGGTGCCTCCGGCAAGACAATAACCATGCACCTGAGCAATAACCGGTTTGTGCATGTCGAACATCGCCATTCGGTATCGCTGGGCTCGTTCCATCTGCCAGGCGTCGTCGTCCACGCTTCGCCCACCCCGATAACTGTTTTCCTTCGATTGCACACGCGATACCGGTACATTTCCATCCGCTCCACTGAGGTCGTAGCCGGCCGAAAATGCCCGTCCTGCACCGCGAATGATCGCGCAATGCACAGCGTTGTCATTGTCAGCTTCCCACAATGCTTCGTTGAGTTCCGATTGGAGTTTTAGCGATAGTGCGTTCAGTTTCTCAGGTCGATTCAACGTGATCCGCGCACGCCCATCGTCAACCTCGTAGATAATGCTTTCAAATTCGCTCATGGGTCTTCCTCCCGTCCCTACCTGCTGAAACGGCGCAAGCACCGCGATTAAGGCGCAAAAGGTTACATGAATTCGTCCATTGACGCGGATAACATCGGTTGCTTATTCGAACTTCGGTTGCAACCGGCACCGAAGCCGAGACATCAACGATGGGAGATACACAGTGAGTGATCGACTCTCAGGAAAAAGGGTGCTGATAACCCAAGCGAACGACTTCATGGGACCTGCCACGGTCGACGTATTCCAGCGCGAGGGCGCATCAATCATGGCGAGCACCGACCCGCTAACCGACAAACAATCTTGCGACGAACTAGTCGCGTCAAGCGGGGAGATCGATATCCTCATCGCCAATCTGGCATCCCCCAATTACAGCGGTACCGTCGTCACTGCCCTCACCGAAGCTGAATGGACGACGCCCTTCAATATGATGGTGCATCCCCTGCACTGGCTTACCCAAGCGGTATTGCCTCAAATGCTAGAGCGAGGGCGCGGAAAGATTGTGGTCTACGGCAGCGCAACCGCACTCCGCGGGTTGAAAACAGTCGCCGCGTACAGTGCCGCGCGAGCCGCGCAAGTGGGTTATGTCCAATCGGTTGGTGTCGAGATCGCACCAGATAACATTCAAATGAATCTTATTGCCCAAAATTACGTTGCCAACCCCGACTACTACCCACCCGAGTTGATGGAGAAACCGTCGTTCGTTGAGTCCTTGAAACGACAAGTTCCGGCTGGACGTCTTGGCACACCTGAGGAGGATGCGCTCTTCGCATTATTTCTCGCGAGTGATGAAAGTGGATTTTTTTGCGGTCAGGCGTTCCCCTTCAGCGGCGGATGGGCACAACGTTAACCAATCGCCCGTAGAACAAACCGACGTTTTGTCCTTTACCCAAACTCGTTCACCGAGTTTCGCTTGACACACGCAATCGAGTCACTTCCACTGATACGTTCGAGACCAAGCACCTAAGGAATACCTATGGACGACGTACGAAAGTTTGAGATCCACGTCGACGACGAAATCCTAACCGACCTCAATGACCGTTTAGCCCGAACACGTTGGCCGGATTCGGAGCCTGTCGATGATTGGACCCAAGGAATCCCACTACAGTACGTTCAAGACCTTTGTGCGTATTGGCAAACAGATTACAACTGGCGGGCGACCGAGGAAGCTCTTAATGCAATCCCACAATACACGACGGAAATTGATGGTCTCGAGATTCATTTTTTGCACTTAAGATCCCCAATTGAAAACGCGATGCCCCTCGTTCTAACGCACGGCTGGCCGGGATCGATCATCGAATTCATGAAAGTATTAGGCCCGCTCTCAGACCCAGAGGCACACGGTGGCAACGCTGACGATGCGTTCCACCTGGTCGTCCCTACATTACCCGGCTATGGATTTTCGGGAAAGCCAACGACCACAGGGTGGGGCGTCGACAAAGTCGCAGGGGCATGGAGCCAACTAATGCAAAGACTTGGATATCAAAAGTATTTCGCGCAAGGTGGCGATTGGGGTTCAGCAGTGACGGCATCAATCGGAGTCCAAGACCCCGAACATTGCGCCGGGATACACACCAATATGCCCATCGCTGCGCCTAGCACCGATCAAATGAAAGATCTAACCCCACTGGAAGAAAAGGCGATCAAAGCCAGGCAGTTCTATCAGGATTGGGATTCCGGTTACTCGAAGCAACAAAGCACAAGACCTCAGACTTTGGGTTATGGGTTGGTCGACTCACCCGCAGGTCAATTGGCATGGATCGTCGAAAAGTTTTACCAGTGGACGGACTGTGACGGTCATCCGGAAAACGCGTTGTCCCGAAACGAATTGATCGACAACGTCATGTTTTATTGGCTCACAGGGTCTGGAGCGTCTTCGGCTCGACTCTACTGGGAGAGTTTTAGTCGTGGCTCAACCGGCGATATCACGGTGCCATCGGGGTGCAGTATTTTCCCTAAAGAGATTTTCTCAGCCTCAAAAAGATGGATTGAAAATCGATTCAAGGATCTTAGGTACTTCAACGTTCTGGAGAAAGGGGGCCACTTCGCGGCCTTTGAGCAGCCGTCAGTCTTCGTTAACGAACTAAGGAACTGCTTCCGTACGATGCGATGATATGGAACCCTGGCTGGTCGAACTAATTGATTCGGCGGACGTCGCACGATTTGCAACGCTCGGCAAACAACGTCCGCACATTGTGCCAGTAGTCCTGGTTGCTGCAAGCAACCACATCTATTTACCCATTGACGGCAAAAGGAAAAGACCAGGGACGTTGCAGCGGGTGCGAAATGTCCAAACAAACCCCCACGCCACCCTTCTGCTCGATCACTACGAAGAAGATTGGTCTAGGCTTTGGTGGGTCCGAATTGAAGCCATTGCCTCGATCGTTCCGTTGCCGACGTCGGCGCGAAGCAAGCTAACCAAAAAGTACGTGGGCTACGACGACACCGAGCTTGGTGTCGAATCGATCAAGCTCGAGATCGTTAGCGTCCATAAATGGTCACAAAACCCTAGTTCCCAAATCGGTAGCGCAACTTAACCACCAAGACATCGATCACAGGATCCGTAAACGCGTCAGTCAACAAATTGCCAAATTCATCGTCGATACGGTTAGACAGGTTGCTGCCGCGAGTGTAAACCACAAATAGATCGGATAACGGCGCAATCTCCCAACGATATCGAAGCTGCGCCGTTAATCTGTCTCTTATACACATCTCCGAGCCCACTAGACCGACGCTGAGCACGTAAGCCGTCGTCAGCTTGAAAAAAAAACGGGGGCG
>CAXDSX010000205.1:0-4298 GCA_963992075.1 uncultured Pseudomonadales bacterium
TCGGTCTCGTGGGCTCGGAGATGTGTATAAGAGACAGACCGTGAACATAGCTCTGATTGAGGATAACGAGCCAACACTCGGTATTGTAGGGTGTCCCGTACGCGGCGATATCTACATTGGCGATGTCAAGAAATGTGAGGCGTTCCGGATCGTGGGGTCGTCGCGTGAGCCGATAACAACGCGAAAATTGGGCGTTGACGGGATCACGGTGGTTGCCAGTCGTTCGCATGGCGGTGAACGCTTGGAGAGGTACCTCGAGAGCCTTACCGCAGTATTCGGTCGGGTGGATCGCACGGCGATGGGTAGTTCGCTAAAGCTCTGTTTATTAGCTGAAGGTCTGGCCGATTTCTATCCTCGGCTAGGACCAACATCGGAATGGGATATTGGTGCTGCACAAGCGGTTTTGCAGGCCGCAGGAGGCTCGGTGCTTCAATGGGATGGCTCCCCGCTTCTCTACAACTCCAAAGCGTCCTTCCTGAATCCGGATTTTATCGCCGTAGGTGACTCGTCTTTAAACTGGCCCGAGCTCCTGCCACCTAAAACGGTTATCTAGGGCTTGTATAATCGTGTAGGTGTTTGACGGGGTAGTGACATGACAGTAGCAATCGTAGGGGCTTCAGAGACGACCGAACTCGGACGGATCCCTCATTTGAGTCAACTGCAACTGCATGCGGACGCGGCGTTGAATGCCATGTCCGACGCAAAAATAAAACCGAGCGATATTGACGGTGTGGCAACAGCGGGAGCGTCTCCCACAGAGATCGTCCATTATCTTGGTATCGAGCCTCGTTGGGCCGATGGCACCTCGGTTGGCGGTTGCTCATTCATGCTACATGTTCGACACGCGGTCGCAGCCATTGAGGCGGGCCATTGCAAGACGGTGTTGATCACTCACGGCGAGAGCGGACGTTCTGGCGTTGGTCGCGGAGGGTTTTTTGGAGGCGGCGGTGGCGCGAGTCTCGCCGGACAATTTGAAATGCCCTACGGTCCCAATGGCCCGACCACGATGTTCACCGTAGGCGTTCTGAGGTACATGAAAGAATTCGGCCTCACTCACGAGCAACTTGCTTCTGTCGCGGTCGTTCAACGGGAATGGGCGGGACTCAATCCACGGGCCATGTATCGGGACCCCATCACGGTAGCGGACGTGCTGGAATCGAAAATGATCGCCTACCCCTTTCACAAACTCGAATGTTGTTTGGTGACGGATGGGGGCGGTGCGTTGATACTGACGGCGGCAGAACGGGCGATCGATTTCCCCACCAAGCCGGTTTATATCTTAGGTACCGGCGAGAGTGTGGAAACGCCCATGATCAGTCAAATGCAAGATTTAACGACCTCTCGTTCGTTCAGGATTGCGGGAGGCGACGCGATGCAATCGGCGGGAATCGGTCATGACGACGTCGACCATTTGATGGTTTACGACGCGTTTGCCCATTTGCCCATTTACGGGTTGGAAGATCTGGGCTTTGTTGAACGTGGCGAGGCGGGGGCGTTCATCGAGGACGGTCATACTCGGCCGGGTGGCGCTCTTCCTTTGAATACGAATGGTGGTGGTCTCTCGTACATGCACTCAGGGATGTACGGGATGTACGCATTACAAGAGAGTGTTCGGCAAATACGAGGGACCGCAGCGGCTCAGGTTACGGATGCCGAAGTTTCTGTCTGTCTGGGAGTGGGCGGAATGTTTGCCGCGAGCGGTTGCATCGTTATGGGTAGCCAGACTCGCTAACACAACGTCGGTTCTTGAAAGGGAAGAGGGTGTGGTCTCACTAACCGGGCCTGCGAGTGTGTTCGCCCTGCCGAGGAGAAGTACACTGTATATATATACAGACCGGCTAGTGAGGTCTGCAAATATACACACAACAAATTTCGAAAAAAAGAAGACTTCGCCACGTTTTAACGACTGAAAAAAAATTATCGAATTACTTCAATCGCTTACCGAATTCGATTCCATATTTCTTTCATTTTCTGACGCCAAATCGGGCCTATTTTGTGTTTCATTTGTGTTTCTAATCTTTTTCTGTCTGACACAATTTCTGCCGACTTGTGGGTCGGGAATGCGATGTGATAACGACGGTTCAAGGTTACGTTCCGCAAGAATGCGATACTCACCAAGCATCGATAATGGGGGTCCGTAATTGGGGTTCTTGGACCAAGGGTGCGCCCGCCTTCATCCCGGCGACGAGCCACGTGCGGGTGTCTGCGGGATCGATAACGTCGTCTACTTCGAATACGTGGCCCGCGTTTAGCCCCTTGCCCCTGTTGTAAGCGGCGTTGACCATACGTTCGTAGGCCGCTTGCCGTTCGCTCAGATCGTTGATGGCTTCGAGACGTGCACGTTGCCCAAGCTTCACTTGGCCTTCTAAACCCATACCACCAAACTCGCTGGTCGGCCACGCCACGACGAATGCAGGTAAACGGTGGTTTCCGCCACCCATGGCTTGAGCTCCCAACCCATAGGCTTTACGTAGGATCACCATGTACGACGGGACCTTAATATTGGCACCGATCACAAACATACGAGCTGCATGACGTACCAATCCCGTTTTTTCTACCTCTGGTCCGACCATGATTCCGGGACAATCGCAAAGCAAGAGCAGGGGGATTTGAAAAGCGTCGCACACCTTCATAAACCGAGCAGCTTTGTCGGCAGCCTCGCTATCGATTGCCCCAGAAATAACGGCGGGGTTGTTGGCGATTACGCCAATTGGTCGGCCTTCGATACGGATAAACGAGGTGACCATTGCGGTTCCGAAGTTAGGACGCAATTCGAGCACGGAGTCTTTATCAGCCAAGGTCTCGATAAGTTGTCGAATGTCGTAAACGCGCAACCGATTTTCGGGGATGACGTGACGGAGGAGTCTCTGGTCGTTGGCTTCCCAGTTATCAACCGGCCCTTGAAAGTAAGACAAGTATTTTTTTGTTGCTTGAACGGCTTCCGCCTCGTCCTTGACCGCAATGTCTACGACCCCGCTTGGAACTTGTACCGACATTGGGCCGACTTCCTCGGGGCTGTATACGCCTAAGCCACCACCTTCAATCATGGCGGGGCCGCCAATTCCAATACTTGAGTTTTGAGTAGCTATGATGACGTCGCAGCACCCGAGTAGGACCGCATTGCCAGCAAAACAAAAACCGGCATTTACGCCAACAACGGGCACCTTCCCGCTGAGCTTGCTTAGCAGTGTCCAAGACGGCGTATTCAGCCCACCGCCTCCTGAAATCTGTGGCGACCCTCCTTTGCCTGGGACGGCGTTCCGACTGCCTCCACCGGCGCGACCACCCCCACCTTCAGTAAAAAGAACCAAAGGCGATTGGAGTTTTTCAGCCGTTTGGAACATCCGATCCATCATTTTGTGGTTCATGCCGCCCTGAGATCCGGCGAGCACTGAGTAATCGTAGGACATCAATACGCAGCGTGATTTGGATTCCTCGAAACGATCGCCGTTGACATGGCCTAATCCCATAACGAGTCCGTCGGATGGCGCGTAGTCGAGCAACTCGTCGACGCTCCCGTGAAGGGCTTGTCCTACTGCCAAGGAGCCGTATTGGATGAAAGATCCCTTGTCGGCTAAATCGTAGATATTCTCTCGCGCCGTACGACCCTCTTGTCGATGACGCTTCTCCACTTGTTTTGTGCGCGACTCGTCGGTGGTCAGAGCCCTTCGGCGGATCACTTCGGCGAGATCAGGTCGCGGGGTATCGAGATCTAACTCAACCTCATCTTGTACCGCCTCACCAGTGATCGTTCCTTCCTCGATGATCAGGAACACCGATTCTTCTGGGACCGTGTCTCCTTCCGAGACCATTACCTCGCGCACCGTTCCGCTGACGGGGGCCTTAAACACGTGCTCCATTTTCATGGCGTTAACGACGACCATCTCTTGACCAATCAGGACATCGTCCCCGGGAGCTGCCATTAGCGAGAGGATGGTTGACTGCATCGTTGAGCGAATGGGTACTATTCCGTCAGCGTATTCGACTTCGTCAATCGCTCGAGCGCGTTCTTGTTCACGTTTTTCGCGACCTTGGCTTAACACTGCCAGCGGGTCGTTGGCGTCAACCTGAGCTCCTGCCAGGGCAACTCTAGGGGTTTTTCCGTTCGGTTTATCAGCGAGATCACGCTTGGCGAGTAACCGATCAAGGTTGGCCTCTATGTAGCCCGTGTAGAGCTCGCCGCCTTGGACGTTTGGATCGTCGACGATGTTCATGAGAACTCCGAGGTCTGTCTCTTATACACATCTGACGCTGCCGACGAATAGAGAGGTGTAGATCTCGGTGGTCGCCGTATCATT
>CAXDSX010000206.1:0-4289 GCA_963992075.1 uncultured Pseudomonadales bacterium
TGATACGGCGACCACCGAGATCTACACCTCTCTATTCGTCGGCAGCGTCAGATGTGTATAAGAGACAGTCTCGATACCAACGAATTCATTAACACCATGGCGTCGTGGCAAGACTTTTTCATTCAAGGAGCTCAGCTGCCCGTGATTGGCGCGTCCGAGAAGGACCTCGAATCTATTGACCTGCCGGCATGCATCGTTCCGGGAAACGATGCGGTACACCCCCAAAGTCGGGGGGAGCATTTGAATCGCTTATTGTCCCAGAGTGAAATTCGCTACATCCGCACGGACCATGAACTAGCCGAGTTAGCCGACCGTAATCCCATCGACGTCATGCGCGAAACAGGGCAAAGGTTGGGAGATATCTTTGTTAAATTTCTCGCGGAAAATCCTGAACTTGACGATTATAGTCGTTGAATATCAATAGCTTGGGTTATTTTATTAACTTTATAGATAGTCTATCGACCCAACCGCCGTTTTTTGCTTTCACGTCTCACCGAAAGAAAACGCTGCCTGAAGAGTTTGAGACCGTAATTTGACGGTTTCGATTCCGTCTATTTTTCCGCTGTCGTTTAGAGTAATTTCTTGATGGGGGTATAGGGCTCTTTGAAATCTGAGTTCGCTTTTTTACTCAATAGGACACGAGACGTCGTCTCGGCGATTGATACGCCGATCTGTTGATGGTTGGCAGATCACGCCTCGTCAAATGACGACGTCATCGTGGCGACGGTATGCGATCTCCGGCTCGGCCGGACGGGAAAGATAGACATGCAACATAGACAGCTAGCATCTTTATTCGTGGCGGCAATCTTCACCGTGACGAGCGCGACGGCAGAAATAACGTTTGAGCAAGTGGCCCCTTATGTCGCGACGGCGGCCTACGAGGACCCACAGCTTTCCGCCAACGGCGAACTGATCGCGGTGCAACGCAATCGATCAGGCAACGAAACCGTAGACATCATCAAGCTCGACGGTGGAGACGTTTTAGATTCTTTTCAATTCAAGCAACAAATAGACGTCGGCTTGCATCGATGGATCGATTCGGAAAATTTGATGCTGCGATCGTGGCGCGGTGATCCTCACTGGGGCGTCCCATCTCGGGGTCGCCCTGAGCGATTTAACTTTAAACAAAGGAAGGTCGAAAAACTCTTTTCTGGGTATGAGTACACGGAAAAAATGCAGGACTACGCGCTCCGGAGTCGTTTCGGGACAGAACAAGCCCGCATCGTTTTTGGCGTGTTCCCGAAATCAAACGATGCCCGAGCGATCGTGCAGCACGACTTCTCGGGTACCACGGGGAAGGTGGGTTCCGGAAATCAGCGTACCGTGATCGGATCGTCAAAAGTCATGCGCTATGACATGGCGAATGAAAAATACGAAGAGCTGGCGGATATCAAGGACATGACCGTCATTGACGTATACACCAACACCAAGAGCGAAGTCCTAGCGGCCTGGGGACAACCCAAACGACCCCGCGCCAACACCTTTAACGAGCAGGTTCATCTCTATTATCGCGCGAGTCAGAAAGACGAGTGGCAAATTGCCCACGAAGGCAACATTGACGACAGCGAATTAGCGCTCATCGGTGATGGTCCGAAAAAAAATACCGTGTACCTGCTTGAAACCATCACCGGGAAGCACGCCGCACTCAGTTATCTCGATCTCAACACCGGTGAAATCACGGCCTTGTTTCGTCCCGCAAGAACGGATGTTTCGGCTTACTACGTCGACGGCGAACACTCCCTTTATGCCGTCAAGTACGACGACCACTTTCCCCAATACCATTACCCAAATCCCAAACATTTGGGCGCGCAAATCCACCAATTGGCTCGGAAACGTTTCAAGAACGCGAACGTCACGATTACCAGTTTTGCGAGGAACAATTCTGGCGCGATCATTCACGTCGAAAGCGACTCCATACCCGGCCAATATTATTGGTTTGATGTCAAATCAAGCCGGATGCAAAAACTGTTTGATCGATTCCCGCAACTCGCTGGTTATCCCCTGGCGCAACGCAACCCGATCGAATTTCCGGCTCGTGACGACATAAGAATTTCAGGCTACCTAACCATCCCAAACAAGTTAACTTCCAAGCGTCCGTTAATCGTTGTACTCAGGAACGGGCCTGGTGGCGCCGAGACCTGGGGCTACGATTGGGAGTCGCAACTTTACGCGAGCCTCGGGTTTGTGGTGCTCGAAGTGAATCATCGCGGCTCATCAGGTTTCGGCAAGGGATTCACCAAGGCTGGATTTGGTCAGTGGGGAAATATGATTCTCGACGACATCGCCACCGGGGTTCGCTGGGTCAAGAAAAACGCCGGCGTCACCTCCGGCGAGGTCTGCCTTGTCGGAAAAGGCTTTGGGGGGTACGCGGCTCTCATGTCGATTGTCGAGCGACCCGGCCTATTTAAGTGTGCCGTGTCCATCGACAATTTCCACACGGATCTGTTCGCCAACTGGAACCGATTGCCCCGTCGCGGGTCACAAGAACGCGACGCACTTACCAAAGTTGGCGTCGATCCCGATGCCAACACCTTAAAAGACGCTTCGCCTCGTTGGCGAGCCCGATCTATCCGCAACCCGATTCTGGTGGTGGAACCGCTGCAAGGGTTCGCCAATTTTGCTTACGCTCAATACGGTAACGCACGTGCATTTGCCGATGAACTACGGCAGGGTCAGGTGGATCACAAACTTTACCTAGTCGAGTCGAGCCGCAGCGACAACTGGCTCAAAGACAGCGATCGGCAAAAAAGTTATTTCGAGGTGGCAAAGTTTCTTGAGCAGCCCCTTCTATAAATCAAGTCGCGCACTAATGCTTAATGCTGCGAAGCCATCTTCCTCAAGATAACGGAGATACCAACGTGCAAATCTTAGGACAATCACTGCTCAGCTCATTTGCCCTTGGCCTCCTTCTTGTATCCTCAGAACTCAGTGCCGCACCACCATCCGTGGATCTGTGGACAGCCGCAGCGACGGGCAACATCGGTGCATTAAAAAAACATCAAGCGGTGGGAACCAATCTCAATGCGGCCGACCCAAACGGAAGCAGCGCGCTCAACGCCGCAGCCTTTTTTGATTCAGCCAAAGCCGCCGAGTGGTTGCTTAAGAATGGCGCTTTCGTCGATATTCCCGATGCTAACGGTGGAACACCCTTGATAACCGCCGCGTTTATGGGGCATTCCGCGACCGTCAAGGTCCTGCTCAAGCATGGCGCGGACGTCAACGCCACCAATGACGGCGGACAATCAAGCCTTCAAGTATTGGGCACCGATTGGGACACCACTCGTTACATCATCGAAGATCTTATGCAGGTTCCCGCCAATCGAAAAAAAATCGAACGCGGGCGTGAACAGGTCGGTCCTCTCCTCTACGGTGCTTTACAGGAAGTCGCGAAGGACGACGTCTGGACAGCGGTTTTGATTGGCGATGCGGGTGCCGTGAAAAACCATCTTGCCGAAGGATTCAATGCCAACACGCCGCATCCCGACCTCAACGCGGCTCCGCTGGTTCTTGCGGTCGTGTCGGGAAGCGCTGACACGGCCCAGGTCTTAATCGATCAAGGCGCAAAGCTCGACGCGCGAGGCGACGACGGATCAACGGCATTGCACGCGGCCGCCCTCTTCGGTCGTACCGCGGTCGCCAAGGTCTTACTCGATCGCGGTGCCAACGCCAAGATTATGAATTTTCAGGGAGTGACCCCGCTCGACAACGCCCGCGTCGATTGGCCAACAACTCAGTACATCGCGCAGTTACTGCAAATCCAGCTGCAGGAGGACACCGCGGTCGAGGGAAAAAAAGCAATCGAAGCTATGCTGACCGCCAAAGCGAATTAGCGACCCATAACAAAACGGCCGCCGCTTCTTAACGACTCGTCTTGACGACTCGGCAATTAAAGCTTGGCATTATTAAACGTGTTCGCAATCTTGTCGTACCTGAAGCCCGTCGGGCTATCCAACGAGTCCTCTCGGCCAAGCAGCTGCGCCATACGTTCGCCGTGCTGTTCAATCAGGTCGTCGGCAACCGCGCCATAGTCTTCGATCTGACGCATCATGAGTCGCGTGTATGTGATATGCGCAACGACCCGTTCACCCTCGGTTTCGCGGGGCCAATTCGCATGCCACAAATTGCCGTCCCACATCGCCACCGAACACGGTGGGCACTCGATGGCGATAGCGCCCTCTTTCGCCGCAACTTCGTCGGGATCTGGATGACGGTGGAGGACATTACTACCCGGAATCACTAACGTTGAGCCACCTTCCTTCTGTCTCTTATACACATCTGACGCTGCCGAC
>CAXDSX010000207.1:0-4268 GCA_963992075.1 uncultured Pseudomonadales bacterium
TTTTTTCAAGCAGAAGACGGCATACGAGATCAGCCTCGGTCTCGTGGGCTCGGAGATGTGTATAAGAGACAGGACGGTCCATGTCGTTCCCAATGGCACGAGTGGATACAATTTTAGGCTTGCTCAGCGAGTTCTGCTTGACCGTAGCCAGCCTTGGCGCAGTACATGAGCCGTTCGAAATCGGCGCCTTCATCACCACTTTTTCCAAACGGGTCGTCAAGTCCACAGAGCGTTGAAAACGCGGGCGGATTACGAGCGATGATGTCGGGATCTATGTCCTCGTATCGCTCAATGGTCCGGACAAAATTGCGTGAATAGGCGTTATGGAGCGAGGTTCGTTTACCCGGTGCGGTTCGTGGTGTTGATCCATGCCATGTCGCTCCATGCCAAAACGCGATCGACCCTTTTTCCATTTCGATAAGCCGTGTGCCTTCCTGGGTGGTCCCCGCGGGCACCTGGCGCCGCTCCTTAAAGCTACCGCTTTGAATGACGGTCGGTCCGTGTTCAGCTTGAAAGTCATCAATGGCCCAAACCGCCGTGGCTTCGAGACAATAGTCCGGAAACGGTTCACCGATACGAGACGCTGAGTAATCCGAGTGCAAGCCTGGATGAGTTTCCTGGCCTGTTTCTTTCACGATGGTGTCAGATTGGTACATCAAGCAGCCGCGACCGAGAAGGTACTCGGCAAGCGTAAGGACCCAAGGGTGTAGTGCAGCTTGTTCCCAGATCGCACCGCGTTGCAACAACATGGTGGCACGGAAGCTAGCGCCGTCTGGCCGACCCTCATGGTTTCGGTGCGTCTCGTCACGCAGTTCGTCCGCGAATGCTTGACTAAATGCAGCCGGCAACACCGTGTAGCCATCGGTATCGAGCTCCAGCAAGTTGGTCTCGAGCCCAAGATTACGAGCTCGATGAACGATGTCCGGATTGTTCACTGTTCTTGTCGCCATGTGGTCGTGTAGCGCTATGAGTACCGCAGAAGCGTCCGAGTTCGCTGGGAAGGCGTTGACGTAATAACCTTGGGTATCGCCAAACAGGTGTTCGTGCTCGCGTCGTCGGGTAGCGGCGGAGTCTTCATTATCCGCGTGAATGATCGTGGCGGTCGGGATCGCTTGGTCGTAGATGCAACGCTGGAAAAAGTCAGCAGTCTCATCGGATCTATTGACCACCATTTCCTCTGAACCGTCGAGGACAATGGTATAGCCAAAGTGGTCGGTTGAACTTAGGTGGTTAGGGGCTTCGTCCAACGCCACCGATAACGAGACGGGTTGGGCAAAGCGGTTGATGGATTCACGTTGTTCTGCGAGGAACCGGTTGGCTTCGCGAACCCAATCGGCAGACGAAAATTCGAATCGCTGATCGAGGGGTATGGCTAGATCCGTTGTCATGAACATCTTCTGCGAGGCTAGATACTGTTGGGAGTCTGCGTTGGAGCCTTGAGGTCCGTCAAGCGAGTTTTCCAGCGAACTGAGCTGTCCCAGCGCGGGTCTGATATTGTCGTTACCGTGGATTACGGGAGGGCGGGAAAGCGTAATGTTAATCGACCAACTAGGGCGCTCGAGTGTTGCCGTCGTCGCAGGGGCCGGAGCGGTGGCGATTTTGGCTGCTCTCTGGTTCAACTGGGACGCAGATGTTCCAACTGAGGCACCCGACACGTCGGAAATCTCGACCCTTCGACTCGGAATGATCGATGACGAGAGAATCCGCAACGCGGCCCGTGACGAGCCCGGCGCTTGGCTGACTTACGGTCATGGGTTCGAGGAGCAACGTTTTTCCGATTTGGCCCAGATCAACCAAGACACGGTGAATGAGCTTGGGATCCGCTGGACCAAAGATTTAGATACGGTTCATGCGGTGGAGGCGACACCGTTGGTCGTTGACGGTGTCATGTACTTCACCAGCACCTGGAATGTGGCGTTTGCCGTAGACGCTAGAAACGGCGACGAAATTTGGAGATACGATCCGGAAGTCCCCGGTAAAACAGCGCGTGACGCTTGTTGCGGCATCATTAGTCGGGGTCTCGCCGTTTACATGGGGCGCGTGTATCTCGCGACTCTGGACGGCCGACTTATCGCCCTTGACGCGGTATCGGGTTCCCTCGTATGGGAAGTCGACACCATCATCGATCGTTCACGGAACTACACCATCACGGGCGCGCCGCGGGTCGCCGCCGGTAAAGTCTACATTGGTAATGGCGGTGCCGAATATGGCGTCCGCGGCTACGTCACCGCCTATGACGCGGACACCGGTGATCAGGCCTGGCGTTTCTTTACGGTGCCGGGTGATCCGTCATTGCCGTTCGAACACGCGGAAATGGCGATGGCGGCTGAAACTTGGAAAGGCGGCGAATGGTGGAAGATTGGAGGTGGCGGAACCGTATGGAATTCAATCGTTTACGATCCATACTTCCATTCAATCTATCTTGGTGTTGGCAACGGCACGCCTTGGACTCGAGCGATTCGCTCCCCGGGTGGTGGCGATAATTTATTCCTTTCGTCGATTGTGGCTCTCGACGCTGATACCGGTGCCATGAAGTGGTACTACCAAACGACGCCGGGCGACAATTGGGACTACACGGCGGTGCAAGACATGATGCTGGTGGATCTCACGGTCGACGGTGTTGATCGCAAAGTGTTGATGCAAGCCCCCAAGAACGGGTTCTTTTACGTCATCGATCGCCAAGATGGCCAGCTGTTGCGGGCGCACGCGTATGGCGCGGTCACCTGGGCGAGTCACGTCGATTTGGTGACGGGTAGACCCGTGGAAAATCCAGATACGGTCTACGCCCAGAATCCGCAATGGATACTGCCGGGACCTCAGGGTGCACACAATTGGCAGGCGATGGCTTGGGACGCTGGCCGCGGACTAATGTTTTTCCCGATCCAAGAGATGCCATTTCTGTATGCCATGCCAGAGGAATACCTTGAAACGGGAATCTATAAACGCCGGCCTGGTGCGTGGAATACGGCGGTCGAATTTGGTCGTTACAACCAAATGACGGAGGCGTTCGAAGAACCACCGGAATCGAAAGGGTACTTCATCGCGTTTGATCCGATCTCGGGAGAGACGGCATGGTCGGTGGCGTTGGAGCACCCATGGAATGGTGGCGCGTTGGCGACGGCGGGTGACCTTGTTTTTCAAGGCAACGCGAGCGGTTTGATCGCGGCCTACGACGTGGATAGTGGCGCGGAAGTATGGCGGTACGACCTGTACTCCTCGATCGTCGCGCCTCCCATAACCTATGCATTGGATGGCGAGCAATACCTGGCAATTCTGACCGGATCCGGGAACAACGCGATCGATAGCGCGTCGTACAAGTACGGCAGTACGGGCCGGTTGGTGGTTTTTAAGTTGGGAGCCAACGGGACCATACCCGTTCCCCCATTGCGCGACATAACGATCCCGGAACCTCCGGCATTAACGGGATCAGCCGACGACGTTGATCGTGGTGACGTTATGTATCATGACGTTTGCGGATTTTGTCATGGATTTGGCGCGCACTCTGGCGGTGGACCACCTGACCTACGTATGCTCAGTGCAGAATCACACGAACTTTTCCAAGCCATCGTTCGAGGAGGTCTCTATCAAGACCGGGGCATGGCGAGTTACGCGGATTTGTATTCATCCGAAGACGTCGAGCGCATTCGGCAGTACATCATTTCGCGCGCGAAGAGGGACCGTAAGGAAGCGTTAGCCGTGGCTGATGAGGCCAATTGACGATGCCATGAATGCAATCAAACGGGACATCACCGTTTCACTCAAGGATCTGCTGTTCTTGCATTAAATGTAACGTATAGGTTACATTCTACAGCTGGAAACGAACCGTAATGGGATGGTTTTCCTTACGGTGCAGGTAATTTGAACAGGCTATATCGGTGAATCGAACCGCGTCGCAACTCGACGAAGCAAGTCCAAGCATCAAAGTCCATGACTTACGCCATGTTTATAAGGGCGGTCATGTCGCCCTCGACGGTGTCAACCTCACTTGCGGGACCGGCGTGTACGGATTGCTTGGGCCCAACGGTGCGGGCAAGAGCACGCTGATGCGGATTCTATGCACGTTGATTCGACCCACCGAGGGATCCGTGGAACTCTGCGGCTTCGACGTCACCAAGCAACAACGCGAGGTACGAAGGCTACTCGGCTATTTACCCCAGGACTTTGGCGGTTGGCGCTCGCATCGGGTCATCGAAGTGGCTGTCTCTTATACACATCTCCGAGCCCACGAGACCGAGGCTGATCTCGTATGCCGTCTTCTGCTTGAAAAA
>CAXDSX010000208.1:0-4265 GCA_963992075.1 uncultured Pseudomonadales bacterium
TCCCGCAACAATCGACCCGTTGAGTACTCGTCGGTGTACCCATTGGCTCCCAGAGCTTGGATGGCATCGAGTGCAACTTGAGTCGCTTTTTCGGCGGCGTACAAAATGCAACCCGCCGCGTCGAATCGGGTCGTGTGGCCACCGTCACAGGCTTTAGCTACGGCATAGACGTATGCGCGACTGGCGTTTAGCGTCGTGTACATATCAGCCATTTTTCCCTGCATCAGTTGAAACGTTCCAATCGCTTGACCAAATTGTTTGCGTTCATGGATATACGGAAGCACAACATCCAAGCACGCCTGCATGATGCCGACCGGCCCCGCCGCAAGAACAACGCGTTCGTAATCCAAACCGCTCATCAGGACGCCGACGCCGCCACCAGCGACTCCAAGTACCATCGATTTGGGAACCTGCACGTCTTGAAAGACAAGTTCAGAAGTATCCGAGCCACGCATTCCTAGCTTGTCGAGTTTAGGTTGGGGTTCGTATCCGGGCATGCTTTTTTCGACAATAAACGCAGTAATTCCCTTAGCGCCCGCCGCCGGATCCAGTGTCGCATATACGACCACAACGTCAGCGTCTGGTCCGTTGGTAATCCACATCTTGCTACCGTTGAGCAAGTAGTAATCACCACAATCCTCAGCTCTAAGCCGCATACTCACGACATCCGAGCCCGCCCCCGACTCACTCATCGCGAGTGCTCCTAGGGAGGTACCGGAAATGAGATTCGGTAGAAACTTCTGTTTTTGTTCGTCCGTTCCGAATCGACACAATTGATTGATGCACAAATTCGAATGCGCACCATAGGAAAGGCCCACCGACGCTGATGCTCGGCTAATTTCCTCCATCACAACGCAGTGCGCTAAATACCCGAGGCCTGCACCACCGTACTTTTCCTCGGCAGTGATGCCAAGAACCCCAAGATCGCCCAGTAGCGGCCACAGAATGCGAGGAAATTCGTTCGATTGATCAATGCGTTCCGCGATTGGAACAATTTCTTGCTCGCAAAAGTCACGCACCGACCGACGCAGCATGTCGATCGTTTCTCCAAGACCAAAATCGAACTCTGGCAACATCCCGGCCACCGTCTCAACACCGAGTTTCGAGTGTCGCAACTGCAACACGCGCTGGCAAACGCGTCCCTGACAGCCGTTATTTCGGCGTTACAATATCCAGCGTTTCATGAAGGGGTGTCCAGATTATGGGTTTTCGCGAAGAGGCACGTGACTGGCTCGAGGACAACTGTCCCAAAAGTATGCGGACCCCAACACCCGGGGGCGAATACATTAGCGGGGGCCGACGCGCAAAATACATCAATCCCGATTCAAGACTCTGGCTGGATCGAATGGCAGAGCGGGGTTGGACTGCGCCTACTTGGCCGACGGAGTATGGAGGGGGCGGTCTCACCAAAGAAGAAAATCAAGACCTCATGGACGAAATGCGTCGCCTCAATGCTCGCTCACCCTTGGGTGGCCACGGACTCACGATGATCGGGCCCGCCATTCTTGAATTTGGTACCCATGAACAATGCCTAGAGCATTTGCCCCGAATCGTCAGCGGCGAAATCAAATGGTGCCAGGGCTACAGCGAACCCGGCGCCGGTTCTGACCTCGCGAGTTTGCAAACAAAAGCTGTCGAAGACGGCGACGACTACATCGTCAACGGATCAAAAATTTGGACGTCAGGTGCGGACCAAGCCGACTGGATTTTCTGTCTGGTTCGCACCGATCCAAACGCATCGAAGCACGACGGCATTTCCTTCATCGTCTTCGATATGGAAACGCACGGCGTGACCATTACGCCCATCGAACTGATCAGCGGGTCATCAGAGTTCTGTCAGACCTTTTTTGACGACGTTCGTGTACCCAAACGCTTTCTCATTGGTGAACCAGGACAAGGTTGGACGGTTGGGAAACGATTACTTCAATACGAGCGAAGTTCCATCGGGGGTGTTGGCGGAGCACGCCAAAAAATGGCCACCCTTGACGAATTTGCCGCGTCTTACGTTGGCCGCACAGGTGGACGAATCGGCGACTCAACCGTACGCACCCGGGTGCTCTCCTACAACATGGACCAGCGCGCATACCAACTCACCATGCATCGCGCAGCCGACGAAGCCGCCAATAACGATGCACCAACTTCCTTATCGTCCTTCTTCAAGCTCTATGGGACTGAACAAAATATGCGTAGAAGTGACCTGGTCGTTTCGATCATGGGATCTCAGGGCTTGGGCTGGGCTGGAAAAGGCTTCCAGCCTGGCGAGCGCGCGAATACTCGCGGCTGGCTACGATCCAAAGCTAATTCTATCGAAGGTGGCAGTTCTGAAGTCCAGCGCAACATCATTGCAAAACGCATATTAGGATTGCCGGACTAGTCGATGTTTAACCCGAGGACACCGGTACTCGTCGGCGTAGGCCAAGTCCTGAATCGCCTGGAAACGCTAGAGGAAGCAAAAGAACCACTGGAAATGATGATGGACGCCATCCTAATGGCGGAGAAAGACACGGGCGTCGACAAACTACTCGCTCAAGCTCAGTCGGTTCGCGTAGTTCGCGGGATGTGGGGTTATAAGAACCCAGCAAAACTCCTTGCCGAACGCATTAGCGCCAGTGGAGCGGAATCCGTTGGTACCTTAATTGGTGGCAATCAAAACCAAGTCGTCATTAACGAAACCGCCTCGGCCATCCTCAACAAAGGTCTCGATCTGGCTGTTATCACGGGTGCCGAAAACGGCAAAAGTGCCGGTAAAGCCCGCAGAGCCGGTATCGCTCTCGCGGAAACACCGGCCCCGGGTAACTACGATCGCGTGATCGGCGCAGAACAACAGCCCGAACACCACGAGTTCGAGCGAGCGCGGGGGATCATGCGTGCCATTCAAATCTATCCGATGTACGACAACGCAATTAGGCAAGCGCGTGGGGAATCCATTAATCAACACGCTGAACGGGTATCCGCATTGTGGTCTCGTTTTAACGACGTTGGGCAACGCAATCCGAGCGCTTGGGTCCAACACAACATGACCGCAGAGGAAATCCGTACACCCTCCGAAACCAATCGGCGCATTAGTTTCCCGTACACCAAATTCATGAACGCGAACATGTCCGTTGACATGGGCGCAGCATTGATTATGTGCTCCGCGTCCAAGGCAAACTCGCTGGGTATAGCCAAAGACCGTTGGATTTACCCTTATGCAGGAGTTGTCGGTTACGATCATTTTTCCGCGTCGGTACGAGATAATTTTTACTCCTCGCCTGGGATCCGGGTCATCGGCCGCCGCCTCCTCGAACTCACCGATACAACCGTCGACGAACTGGATTTCGTCGATCTCTACAGTTGTTTTCCGTCGGCGGTACAAATTGCCGCCGAAGAATACGGCTTAGACGAAAACCGGGATTTAACGGTGACCGGCGGCTTAACTTTTGGTGGCGGGCCCCTGAATAACTACGTCATGCATAGCATCGCGAGAACCGTTGAGCTTTTACGCGAAAAAAAAGGAGCGCGCGCGCTCATCACCGCAAACGGCGGAAACCTATACAAACATGCGCACGGCATCTACGGCAGCGAGCCTCCTAACCGGGACTTTTCTGTAGAAAACGTGCAGGCGGAGATCGATGCGCTGCCATCTCGCGAGTGTTTATCGGAATTCGCGGGTGACGCGACCATAGAATCCTATACCGTCATGTTCAACGGAGACGAGCCCGCTATAGGCCATGTCGCTTGCCGAACCGCAAACGACGCCAGAACGTGGGTTAACACTCAAGATCCTGACATCATGAACGCAATGCTCGTCGAAGAATTTTGCAGCCGCCCCGTGCGTATCAAGGGGCCCGACCAACTAACGGTTCTCCGGTAGACCCTCGCTCAAATATTTTCAATCAAGCTTATTCACATACGCCAAAGTATCGGCGAGCGCTTGATCGAATTTACCGAATAGCTCGTCAATCTGCTTGTCATCGATAATAAGTGGCGGGCAAAAAGCAATCGTGTCGCCGAGAGCACGCACAATCAGACCGTGTTCCGAACATTGATCCATGCAGAAGGCCCCGACCCCGTGGGCTGCATCAAATTTCTTACCGGTCTCCCGATCGGCAACCAATTCAACGGCTCCGATCAAGCCAGCACCCCGAGAATTTCCGACCAAAGGGTGTTCAGCATATTCGCTAAGCCGAGACTGGAATATTTCACCCATCTTGGCCGCGTGTGCAAACACCTGTCTCTCTTCGATGAGTTGCAAATTGCGCAACGCGACCGCCGCACATACTGGA
>CAXDSX010000209.1:0-4257 GCA_963992075.1 uncultured Pseudomonadales bacterium
TGCCAATCCGTTGCCGATGAAGCTTCCAACATTCCAGATGTCGCACGCGTCCGCTTGGCCGATAACCCGGTATACGAAAATACGCTTGCCGAGAACGTAGCGTTACTTGTCGCCGAACTTGCCGAAGACTACGACCACGTTCTGGCGGCCCATACCACGACCGGAAAGAATTTCTTACCGAGGGCAGCGGCGATGCTCGATGTGCAAATGATTTCGGACATCATTGCGGTCGATTCGGCGGATACGTTTAAACGACCTATTTACGCGGGCAACGCGATTGCTACGGTTCAGTCCAGTGATGCACGCAAAGTCATTTCCGTTCGCGGCACAGGTTTTGATCCGGTTGCTAGTGAGGGAGGTAGCGCGTCGGTTGAATCGGTCGATAGTGTTTGTAATGCGGAACTTTCGGCATTTGTGGGCGAAGAAATTGCCAAATCTGAACGACCCGAATTAACGGCGGCGCAGATCGTTATTTCAGGTGGTCGGGGTATGCAGAACGGGGAAAATTTCCAACTGCTCGAAGGAATTGCTGACAAACTTGGCGCGGCGATCGGTGCGTCGCGTGCCGCGGTCGATGCAGGGTTTGTTCCCAACGATATGCAAGTGGGTCAGACCGGAAAGATCGTTGCCCCCGATCTCTATATCGCGGTGGGAATCTCGGGAGCGATACAGCATTTAGCTGGCATGAAGGATTCGAAAGTGATCGTTGCCATCAATAAGGATGAAGACGCCCCCATTTTCCAAGTCGCTGACTATGGCCTGGTCGCAGACCTTTTTCAGGCGGTACCTGAACTCGACGCCGCGCTCTAACCTGTCCGGTCTTAGCCTAGCGTACGAGGGGTACGTCTGGCGGTAAACCACGTCACCGGTTGAGCGTGATCATGGACCCCGTCGGCGACATCAAGAATGAGCGAAAACAATGCCATGCGTATTAAAACGCCATTATCGGTCTGCCGAAAGATGGCAAGGTTTGGGTTAGCGTTGAGGTCATCATCGAGCTCCTGGGCGGCCGCCCTAGAGTCCCGCGGTAACGGATGCATGATGACGGTGTTCGGTTCGCAATGCTCTGTGTATATCGTTTGATTTATTCGGAATAGTCCCCGGTAACGATCGGCTTCCTCTTGAGAGGGGAAACGTTCTTCTTGGGTGCGGGTGACGTAAAGGATGTCGACGTGATTGACGCCGTCCTCCAGGTTCTGGAATGTTTCGACGCGGTGTCCTTTGTTCTCGAGATCACGGACAGAATCTAAAGGTGCGGTTAGATCGGGTGGTGACACCAAATTAACGCTGATGTTGTCGAATAGGGCGAGGAGCTTCAGCAGCGAATGGACGGCGCGCCCATATCGAAGATCGCCGACAACGGCGATGCGAAGTCCGTCAATAGCATCGCCCCGGTCCTCCAGCTCTTTACGGATTGTGTAAAGATCGAGAAGTGCTTGAGTTGGGTGTTCGTTGGACCCGTCGCCGCCATTGATAACCGGAACACGAGAGGCTTCGGCAAATTCTTTAACCGAACCTTCGGCCGGGTGGCGCATGACGATGACGTCGCTGTAGCCAGATAGCACGCGCGCCATGTCGTGTAGCGATTCGCCTTTGGCAATCGCCGATGACTTAATTTCGGTGGTTTCTCTGACTTCGCCACCCAACAAATTGAACGCACAGCCGAACGAAACGCGCGTACGGGTGCTCGACTCAAAAAACATGTTGGAAAGAATAGCGCCTTGGAGCACGCGCGTGATGCGCGTGCGGTGAGCGTAGGGTTGCATATCGTCGGCAACGGCAAAAATTTGCTCGATATCGGCACGGTCGAACTGATCGACAGAGAGGATGTGGCTACCGACAAATTCCAAGGCGGAACCCCCTTGGGGGCGGTAACTTCGCAGCGTCCAGACGGTTTGTCAATGTGTTAGTGAATTTTTGGCCGAAGCTCGATCCTCGAGCTATTCGTAGGCCCTGAAATTACCGCAGTCGTGGGACGTGCACTGGTATGATTGGCAGCGTTTTCCTGACAACGAGAAGGTTGTGGGACCAAGTGATGCGCCAATCGGTGAAGTAACGGCGATAGATACAGAAACGAAGAATACGGAGTTCGAAATGCACGAGGACGGGAGTGGCGCAGAGCTGCTTCCCTATGCATTTGCCCGCCGCTTTGGCGTGGTGATTACCGACACACCGTCAGATCTCGATGGCAGATTGACGGTGGCGTGTCGATCGAAACCGGATTTAACGACCATGGCGGAACTTCGGCGATTCGCTGGCCGCGGGTTTGTACTCGAAGATGTTGGTGACGAGGAGTTCGACCAATTGTTGGGGCGGGTCTATGCGCGGGACGGATCGCAGGCGCGTCAAATGGTCGAAGACATTGACGACGAACTTGATCTTGCGAGGCTCGCGGAGGCGCTGCCGGAAACCGAGGATCTTCTCGAACGCGAAGACGACGCGCCCATTATCCGGCTCATCAACGCTTTGTTGACACAAGCCGTTCGCGAAAATGCCTCAGACGTCCATATCGAGACCTTTGAAAAGGTTTTGCAGGTTCGGTTTCGAGTCGACGGCGTGTTGCGTGAGGTGGTCCAGCCGCGAAGGGCCTTAGCGCCATTGTTGGTGTCGCGAATTAAGGTGATGGCGAAACTCGATATCGCTGAAAAACGGATACCACAAGACGGTCGTATTCCTCTGCGTATCGGGGGGCGTGAGATCGACTTGCGCGTGTCTACTCTACCCACGGGCAATGGGGAACGCGTGGTGTTGCGCTTGCTGGATAAAGAAGCGGGTCGACTTGAATTGCAAAAATTGGGCATGGATGCGACAACACTGCGTCGGCTACAGGGGGTTGTCACCAAACCACACGGTATCTTCCTGGTCACGGGTCCGACAGGATCGGGAAAGACAACGACCCTTTACGCGTCCTTGGCTGAACTGAACGCCGATACGATTAATATTTTGACGGTTGAGGATCCGATCGAATACAACTTGCCGGGTATTGGTCAGACGCAAGTGAATGCCCGAGCCGACATGACCTTTGCGCGAGGCTTGCGGGCGATTTTACGACAGGACCCCGATGTCGTATTAGTGGGTGAGATCCGTGATTTGGAAACGTCGGAAGTGTCGATACAGGCAAGCCTGACAGGGCACCTCGTCATGTCGACCTTGCATACCAATAGTGCGGTGGGAGCGGTCACACGATTGGTGGACATGGGCATCGAACCGTTTCTTCTCGCGACGAGTTTGGTTGGCGTACTTTCGCAACGACTGGTGCGAGTGCTGTGTCCCGAGTGCAAGCAGATTCATGTTGCTGATGCCTCAGAGAGGGAATTCCTTGGCTCAGATGCGGACGCAGTGATATACGAACCAAACGGCTGTGATTCGTGCGCGCATACCGGCTACAGAGGCCGTACCGGCATCTATGAGTTGGTTCTTGTCGATGACGAGCTGCGCCAGCTCATTCATGATCAGGCTTCCGAACAGGCGATGGTCGATCATGTAAGGGGCGACGCGCCAACAATTCAAGAAGATGGACGCCAGAAAGTTCTTGCTGGCGATACGTCGATCCAGGAAGTTCTGCGCGTCACGCTGGAAGACTAGGCAATGCCGGCATTCGAATACGTTGCCCTCGACCCAAACGGCCGTCGCCAAAAGGGTGTCGTCGCGGGTGATAGCGGACGCCAAGTACGCCAGATACTTCGGGATCAGGGTTTATCGCCGCTCGAAGTGGTTGCCACGAATCAAGGTATTAGAAAAGGTTTCGATTGGTTTTCATTACGGCTAGGCATGTCGCAACTGGGTCTCGCTATGTTCACCCGCCAATTGGCCACGTTGATTGAGGCCGGTTTACCGATTGAAGAGGCGTTGTCCGCCGTTGCGCAGCAGACCGAACGTCGGCGGGTGACCTCGATGATCATGACGGTGAGAAGTCGGGTCTTGGAAGGCCAATCTTTCGCTTCTGCACTAGCGGAATTTCCTTCGACGTTTGCCAGCATGTTTCGCTCGACGGTAGCGTCGGGCGAACAGTCCGGCCACCTCGACACGATTCTCAATAATCTGGCGACGTACACGGAGCAGAGGTTCGAAGCTCGACGTAATGTTGAGATGGCGCTGTTCTACCCGATCCTGCTTCTCGTCGTCGCATTTGTGATTGTTGGCGGGTTGATGGTGTTTGTGGTTCCGGAAATTGTGCGAGTGTTTGACAACACCGATGCTGAGTTGCCCTTTATCACCAGCGCGCTGATTGGGCTTAGCAGCTTTGTACGCGCCTAC
>CAXDSX010000210.1:0-4245 GCA_963992075.1 uncultured Pseudomonadales bacterium
CCCCCCCCCCCCCCCCCCCCCCCCCCCCCCCCCCTTTTTTTTTCAAGCAGAAGCCGGCATACGAGATCAGCCTCGGGCTCGTGGGCTCGGAGATGTGTATAAGAGACAGATCCACATCAACGTTAACTGCGCCGGAATCGGAGCCGCCGGACGAACGTTAGGTCGCGAGGGACCCTTATCACTCGAAGCTTTCAACTTCGTCATTCAAGTGAATTTAGTGGGCACGTTCAACACCCTTCGATTTTGTGCCCAAGCAATGGAAACTAACGAACCGCAAAACGAAGACGGCGAACGGGGCGTCATAATCAATACCGCTTCTGTTGCGGCGTATGACGGACAAATCGGTCAGGCCGGCTATAGTGCGAGCAAAGGGGGCGTTGTGGCAATGACCTTACCAATCGCCCGCGATCTATCTCGATCCGGAATCCGTGTTTGCACTATAGCCCCGGGAATATTCGAAACGCCGATGATGCTGGGTGCCTCAGACAAGGTGCGTTTACCACTGATCGACATGGTTCAATTTCCGAAGCGACTGGGGGATGCTCCAGAATTCGCACTACTTGCGAAACAAATTGTCGAAAATCCCTACCTCAACGGAGAAACGATACGACTAGATGCAGGCATCCGAATGCAACCCAAGTGATGTAACGAGCTCTCTCGCAACCCCAATAAAATCAAGAAGCTTCGCGAAGCCTTGAAATCACTCGGTCAGCGTCAACTTGTGTGTCAACGCCTGCGGGGACCTCACACATCGCTTCACCTACCGCGATTGAGTATCCGTGCTCCAAGAATCGGAGTTGCTCCAGCGACTCAGCAGACTCCAATCTACCCCGCGGCAAAGCGACAAAAGCTTGCAACGCCGACAAACGATACGCGTATATTCCGATATGCCGTTTCCAATCAGCGCCAATTTCACCCTGCTCGCCTTCATCGAAATCGCCTCGTGACCAGGGCACCGGGGCACGAGAAAAATACAAAGCTGAACCTGCGGTCGTGGCAGTTAATTTCACGACATTTGGATCAAACACATCCGAACGTTCGTCCATCGTGGCATACAGAGTCGCCACGTCATGCCTGCCATCGGCCAAAAGATCGGCAACCTGATTAACAATCATGGGCGGGATGAGAGGCTCATCGCCTTGAACGTTTACGATGAGCTCATCACTTTCCCAGTTATTCTTTGAAGCCACTTCCATGACCCGATCAGATCCTGAGACATGATTTGCATCGGTCATGACGGTTCTTACACCCGTAGCTTTCACGGCGTATTCAACACGTTCATCGTCAATTGCCACGACGATGTCGTTGGCGTCTGATCGCATGACCTGTTCCACAACCCGGACAATCATCGGCTTCCCCGCCAGATCGATCAGCGGTTTTCCGGGCAATCGAGTTGAGCCATATCTGGCGGGAATCACCACTCTGAAGTCAGTCACGAGGCATTTCCAACCGTTATGCCATGTTGCCTAAACAGGTTGATAACCCGATGCTCATCGTCTTCGCCCAACACGATTTCAATCTCGAGATACCAGATTTCGTTGGCCAACGAATCCATCACGCGGACTTTGACAGCATCTTTTTCCGTAATGACTACCGTCGCATCCGTCGGGACAGCGAGATCGTCTAGCCTAAATGAATGATGATCGGGGAACGTTCGCACTATCGGATTTAGCCCTAGCTCAAACAGTGAGTGCGCAAACCTTGCCGGGTTTCCGACGCCTGCGATGGCGAACAAAGGGCCATGAATCCGCGCTGCAAAGTACTCTGGTAACACTCGTTCGTGACTCTGCAAATTAACGAAGGCGGTTGCTACAGCCTTCATAACCGACTCACCTTCCACAAGTCCCGTCGCCTTGCCATTTGCGACAACCCAATCCACTTCTGCTAACCGTGACGCGGGTTCACGCAATGGTCCGGCGGGCAGAAGCCGGCCATTACCTAAACCTCTATTTCCATCCACAACCGCAATTTCGATGTCTCGTTCTAGTGCGTAGTGCTGTAGGCCGTCATCTGATATCACGACGTCAACCCGATTTGTCGACAATAAGTTCTTGACGCCACGAACCCGATCCGGATCAACGACCACGGGACAACGGGTTCGGACAGCCAACATTGGGGCTTCATCCCCCGCATCCTCTGCATTTGAATTGTTATCAACCCGCAGTGGGTATCTCGCTTTGCCGCCATACCCACGGCTCACGATTCCGACCCGTTTTCCCCTCGCACTCAACCAATTCGATAACCAAATGACGAGGGGAGTCTTGCCAGTACCTCCGACATTGATATTACCAATGACCACGACAGGAACAGGCGCACGCCAAGACGAACGGGAACCCACGACGTATCGGCTCCTCCGTTTGCGCACTATCCACCCAAATATCGATGCAAACGGTTGGAGCAAACGAGGCCAAAAACTGCGGTCGTACCATGCCCGAACCAGCATGCTGCCATCGAGTTCGTGCTCATCTAAGACGACTTCGATCTGTCTCGAACCCTGAGTAATCTGGTTTTTCTCGACGTGACCGTCTTCAAACTGCGAGCGGTATAAATGCCTATAAGGTCCGTCTTGCTCCACCAACATGGCGTGACTTCCTTGTTCGACAATCACGCCATCTTCCACCACATATATGGCGTCGGCTTTTTCGACCGTAGACAACCGATGGGCAATAACAACGGTGGTTCGATTCTGCATAACCTCCCTAAGTGCCTTTTGTATAAGCCGTTCTGACTCGGTGTCGAGGTCTGAAGTTGCCTCGTCAAGAATCAATAGAGGGGCGTCTTTTAGAAAGGCCCGTGCAATCGCTATCCTCTGACGCTGTCCTCCGGATAGCAGGACACCGTTATCTCCTAGCTCCGTATCCAATCCGTTGGGCAAGGATCGGACAAATTCGTCCGCGTTGGCACGACCAAGAGCTTCAAAAATGGCGTCGTCGGATGCATCGCCCAATGAACCATATGCGACGTTTGCCCGAAGCGTATCGTTAAACAATACGACTTCCTGGCTGACCAGCGCGATTTGCTGACGAAGATTGCCTAATTCGTATTGCGTAACGGGAACATCATCTAGACGAATCTCTCCGTCTGTTGGCTCGTAAAAACGCGCGATCAAACTGACCAAGGTCGACTTCCCTCCACCCGACCGTCCAACCAAGGCAATTGTTTGACCCGGCTGTATCGTGATGTCGATGGACGAAAGCGAGTTGTCTTGATTCGCCGAATATCGAAATGAAACGTTTCGAAACTCGACTTTACCGCTCACGCGATCGTCCACGTGGGTGCCATCGTTCCGTTCGATGTCTTGATCAATCTGCGAAAAAACGTCACTCGCCGCGGCAAGACCGCGCTGCAATCGAGCGTTGACGTCAGATAGGCGCTTGATTGGGCTCGCAAGTAATCCGGCCAAGCCAATATAGGTAATCAGTTCGCCCTTGGTCATGGCACCAACGATGTCCGGTTGGAATACCAGTCCAATCAAACCACCAATCGAGATAGCCACAAACACCTGAATGACTTGTGCGCTCGACGCTTTGGTCGCAACCATTTTTAAGTTTTGGCGACGGTTTCGATCACTAGCTATCGAGAATCGATCTTGTTCGTATTTCTCGCCGCCGAAGGCCCGCATCACGCGATACCCTGTAACGGCTTCTGACGCCACGTGCGTCACATCACCCATGGAACTCTGAATACGTTCGCTTATACGTCGAAAGCGTTTGGATGCGTACCGAACAACTCCACCAACCAAGGGCGTCACCAAAAGAAAAATCGCGGTGAGTAGCCAATTCTGCCAAAACATAAACGCAAGCAAGACAAGTAACTTTCCACCATCCTGGAAAATAATCTTGAGCGCGTCGGTTGCCGTGTCCCTTAACTGGGCGGTGGTGAATGTCAATCGCGAGACGATCTGCCCTTGTGCACTTGCCTCGAAGAATTCACTAGGCACCACTAACAAGCGGTCGAACAGTTCGCAGCGAAGGACATGGACCACACGAAACGAAATACGCGAAAGCAGGAGTTCGCCTGTAATCGATCCGAATGCTCGAACAAGGGCCGCTACAACGATAAGCGTGGGGAAATACCAGATGTGGACGTCAGAATCCGCATCAAAAGAGTCAACAACTTGTCCTAAAACTTGCGCAAAAAAAGCTTCAGCGCCGGCACCGAGTAGGAAACCAACAACGGCTGTCTCTTATACACATCTGACGCTGCCGACGAATAGAGAGGTGTAGATCTCGCTGGTCGCCGTAT
>CAXDSX010000211.1:0-4204 GCA_963992075.1 uncultured Pseudomonadales bacterium
TTTCAAGCAGAAGACGGCATACGAGATCAGCCTCGGTCTCGTGGGCTCGGAGATGTGTATAAGAGACAGCCTAAAGGGGGTGGCGGTGAGGCTGCATCACGGCGACGAAGCGACGATATCTCTATCGAAGAGCGGTCCATCTGTAGTAACGGCATCGGATTTCCAGCTGACTCAGGATGTAGAAATCGCTAATCCAGATCACGAGATCTGTACTCTAAACGACAAGGGGGAAATTAGTCTCGAAGCTACGATCACTCGCGGTCGCGGGTACGCAGCTGTTGAATACACTGGTGACGAAGAAGACGAGACACGACCGATTGGATTGCTGCGACTCGATGCGACATACAGTCCTATGCGACGGGTTTCGTATTCGGTGGAAAATGCTCGAGTCGAGCAACGCACAGATCTTGATAAGCTCATTATCGATGTCGAATCTAACGGGACAGTCGACCCAGAAGAAGCTATAAGAAGGGCGGCAACTGTATTGCAACAGCAACTTGCCGTGTTCGTTGACTTAGAGAGTGGAAGCGATTCGAAGGTAGAGGAGACTAAGGATGAAATCGATCCTATTCTTTTACGTCCTGTCGATGATCTAGAGCTTACCGTTAGATCGGCCAATTGCCTCAAAGCAGAAAATATCTATTTCATTGGAGATCTTATTCAGCGAACAGAGGTTGAATTATTGAAAACGCCTAATCTGGGTAAGAAGTCTCTTACCGAAATAAAGGAAGTGTTGGGTTTGCGAGGATTGTCTCTTGGTATGCAACTTGAAAGTTGGCCACCAGCGAGTCTTCGATCTGGTGGTACGGTAGCGTGAGAAACGGCCGAGTTTGATTGTTTCGGACGATTGATATGAGACATAAGAAAAGTGGTAGACATCTAAGTCGAACCAGTGCCCATCGAAAAGCGATGTTTGCGAACATGGCCGTTTCGCTGATCGAGCACGAAATAATCAAAACGACGGTACCGAAAGCTAAGGAGTTGCGGCGACTGGCGGAACCGTTAATAACGCTTGCGAAAGCGGATTCAGTGGCCAATCGTAGGATCGCGTTTTCCCGTATTAGGGATAGGGTTGCTGTCGCCAAGCTCTTTGAAGAATTAGGGCCGCGATATCAAGATCGCCCTGGCGGCTACACTCGTATCTTGAAAACCCGAAACCGACACGGAGATTCGGCACCTCTCGCCTTTATTGAGTTAGTCGGCCGAGAATTGGAAACAGAAGAATTTGGCGATTACGACGAAAAAGCGACGGTGGGCCTCGAAGACGATGATCAGAGTTTAGTCGACCAAGATGGAAATAATGTTGTAGCGGAGTCCGAAGCCGGCGAGATAACCGAAGGAGAAGACAGTCCTGAACCTCGACCGGCCAGTCAATGAGAGCTACTCGGTTGTGGAGATAATGAGCGGTCGAAGAGTTTGAGGGGCAATACCAATGCTAATGGAAAAACACTTCGCCGATGCGACGGTATTTATTCTAGGTTGCCTTAAGAACGGGATTTAGAAATTGGCCAGTATAGGATTTCTTCTGAACAGCTAGATCTTCTGGGGTACCGAAGGCAACGATTTCTCCTCCTTGCGATCCTCCCTCAGGACCGAGGTCGATGACCCAATCGGCCGTTTTAATGACGTCTAGATTGTGTTCGATTACGACAATGGTATTCCCGTCATTTCGAAGTCTTTGCAAGACCTCGAGGAGCTGCTGGATATCCCGAAAATGAAGGCCCGTGGTTGGCTCGTCGAGAATATAGAGAGTCTTCCCTGTACCTCTCTTGGATAATTCACGGGAAAGTTTGACCCTTTGGGCTTCCCCACCGGAGAGAGTCGTTGCACTCTGGCCGAGATGTACATATGAAAGACCGACATCAACAATAGTTTTCAGTTTTCGGGCGAGTACAGGTATTGCTTCGAAGAACTGGTAAGCCTCCTCAACCGTCATTTCGAGAACTTCATGGATATTTCTTGACTTGTAGCGGATTTCGAGCGTTTCGCGGTTATATCGTTTTCCGTTACATGTGTCGCACGGAACATAGACGTCAGGTAGGAAATGCATCTCAACTTTAATCACGCCATCACCTTGACAGGCCTCGCAGCGGCCTCCTTTGACATTAAAGCTGAACCGACCAGGCTTATATCCACGAGCCCTAGCCTCCTGCGTCTGGGAGAAAAGTTCTCGAATAGGCGTGAAGAGACCGGTATAAGTCGCAGGATTCGACCGCGGGGTTCGACCGATAGGACTTTGGTCGATAGCGACGACTTTATCCAAATATTCAAGACCTTCAATGTCGTTGTAGGGCTTTGGATTAATAGAGCTCATGCCGTTCAAAGCTCTGGATACGATGGGATAAAGGGTCTGATTGACTAGAGTCGACTTGCCCGAACCAGATACCCCTGTCACACAGGTAAATAAACCCGTGGGTATATCCACGGTTACATTTTTAAGGTTATTACCGTGCGCGTCGATTAACCGTAATTTCTTCGAAGATTCGAAGGACTTGCGAGATGAAGGAACTTCAATGAATCGCTTTCCCGACAGATATTGTCCGGTAATGGAGGACTCGCACCTCAATATCGCCTCAAGTGACCCCGATACGACCACCGAACCACCATGGATACCGGCGCCCGGGCCCATGTCGACGACGTGATCGGCGGTGCGGATTGCCTCCTCGTCGTGCTCGACGACGATCACGGTATTACCTAAATCTCGTAGCTGTGTGAGCGTACCCAATAGGCGGGCGTTGTCCCGCTGGTGAAGGCCGATGGATGGCTCGTCTAATATGTACATCACACCCACCAAGCCTGCACCGATCTGACTGGCGAGCCGGATCCTCTGTGCTTCCCCTCCTGATAAAGAACCGGCGTTGCGATCGAGGCTAAGATAATTGAGACCAACGTCAACCAAAAACTGCAATCTGGCCTGAATTTCTCTTAAGATTTTTTCTGCAATAGCCCCGCGCCGACCCTCCAACTTTAGGTTATTGAAGTATTCCAGGGTCTCGTCGACCGAACCACTTGTTACGTCAGGCAATGCAGTGCCATCTATAAAAACGTAACGCGCTTCTTGACGTAAGCGAGTACCAAAACAAGAGGGACAATCCCTCACCGTCAAATACTTTTGTAGATTTTCGCGGACAACACTAGATTCGGTTTCGTGAAAACGACGCTCCATGTTGGGGAGGACGCCTTCAAATCGATGACGACGACGAATTACGTCTCCTCGATCATTCACGTAACTGAAGTCAATTCGCTGTTCCCCAGAGCCGTACAGGATTGCCTCCCTATGTTTCTTTCTCAGCTGCCCAAATGGTGTTTCGAGCTCAAATCCGTAGTGAGAAGCGAGTGATGAGAGCAGATGAAAATAGTAAACGTTACGGCGATCCCATCCTCTGATCGCGCCTTCCGCTAGCGAAGCTGCTGAATCTGTCACGACCAAATCAGGGTCGAAGTACTGTTTGACTCCTAAACCGTCGCAGTCAGTGCAAGCGCCGGCCGGGTTGTTAAAGGAAAACAGTCTTGGCTCGAGGTCTGAGATGCTGTATCCACAAAATGGGCAAGAAAACTGAGACGAAAATAAGATGTCTTCTGTTCCTTCGACGTCTTCAGGACGGCCTACGACCGCGATTCCACTAGCGAGGTCCAAAGCTGTTTCGAAGGATTCGGCTAATCGTTGTCTTACTTCGGGACGGATTCTGACGCGATCGACGACAGCCTCGACAGTATGTTTTTTGTTTTTTTCTAGTTCGGGCGGTTGATCCAAATCGACGACGACCCCGTTGATTCTGGCGCGTATAAATCCATTCGCAATCAATTCGGCAAAGACGTGTTTGTGCTCGCCCTTACGGTCCACGACGATCGGCGCTAGAACCATGATTTGCGCTTCCTTCTTGAGACCAAGGACTTGGTCGACCATTTGGCTGACCGTCTGCGCGTCCAACGTGTCTCCGTGTTCGGGGCAATGGGGCTCACCAACTCGAGCGAACAGAAGACGTAGGTAATCCGATATTTCGGTGATGGTTCCGACCGTTGAGCGAGGATTGTGAGAGGTCGCTTTTTGTTCGATAGAAATAGCCGGCGATAGTCCTTCAACGTGATCTACGTCGGGTTTTTCCATCATTGATAAGAATTGGCGGGCGTAGGCCGAGAGAGACTCGACATAGCGTCGTTGTCCTTCCGCATAAAGCGTATCGAAATCTAGGGAGGAGTTTCC
>CAXDSX010000212.1:0-4197 GCA_963992075.1 uncultured Pseudomonadales bacterium
CTCGGAGATGTGTATAAGAGACAGGGGCGAGACCGGACAAGGTGCCTAAACGGTTGTAGGGGACGATCGAGGGCAACATGGCGTTGTGAAAAACTTCTGTAAACGCGAACCCAGTGCCAGCTATTGCGAGGGCAATCGACACGGTGATCACGCCACGCATTTCTTGACCGGGGACGGCGTACCAAAGAAGAAGGATTGCAGGGATCATCATGATTACTGAGGCTGCTATCCATGGCTTGCGGCGGCCAACTTTATCGGCGATGGCTCCGAGGAATGGTGCGAGACTCGCCGTGATAAGACCGGCGAAGCCGGTGATATAACCCCATATTTCCTGTCCGAGCACGGGGTCGCCGATGACATCGTTGGTGAAGTAAGGCCCAAAGATGTAGATCATGATCAGGATGTAGTAGGGGTTTCGCGCCCATTCAAATAATGCCCAGCTCACCTGCCCGAGTCGATGATGCGTTGTATTGGCTAGCTGGTCGGCCATGATTTCTCCAGAAGGTACTGGTTCGGGATGCGGCCACTCGTGGTGCTCGCGATGCAGCGTGAGCGTCGCGAGCTTGCGTTTGAGCGTGAAATCCAAGCGATCGAGCTTTGATCGATTGGGGTAGTTGTCACGTGGTCGATACTTCTTTGTCAGCGCCTGATTGGACGGTTAGCGTATGGAGGTCGATCACTACCGCGATACCGGCCATGTCGGGATCAAATTGTCGTTCGACTGGGTGCATCTTGTCGTACACCTGTTGGCGGGCTTTATGCTCGGTTTCGACGCGCGCGGTGCCTTCAAATTTTGCGTAGAAGCGGCTACTTATGTCTCCGTAGATAAACGCGATATCGGGTCGATTGAGAATGGTCTCGAGAAGGGCCGAGTCCTTGTTGCGGACCCATATGGCGAGTTTATCTGGCGCGTGGACATGGGTGCTGCCGTAGAACGAGATGTGCGGTTTACCATGCGCGTCCACGTAGGCGGCGGTCAGGGTCTTCCCGTCATTGAGGGCCGAATCCAATCGCTGGCAGAGCTCTGGGCTGATGCTAATCATAATCTCGATGAATATATTGAGCGGGTGGTCCGATATAGAAACACAAGTCCACTATTCGGTCTCGTTTCTCGTCTCGACACGAAGAGAATCTTCATCAACATAGATCGACATGGTCATGGGTCGGCAGCAGACAAAGCAATCTTCTATGTACTCCTGTTGCGTAACCGAGAGATCAATGACTACCTCCGATGACTCTCCGCAATACGGGCACCGGATCATGACGCTGTCGGTATCAAGTTTCATCGGGAGGTATGTCGATCATGTAAATCAGGTGTTACCGGTAAATTGGATTCATCCGAAGAATCGGTCGTTCCGGACGCACGAGCGGTTTAGTCGACGCACTACAGCATGCTCGACGGTCTATGTGAGCATCATTGTCATGGGCCGGATCCGCACTCGTCCTAGAGTCCAGCAGCAACCAGATCTTGCATACGCACCAAGCCGACGGGCGTTTGCCCCTCAAGAATGACTAATGAGGTGATCTGGTGAACTTGCATTTGCGTGAGGCAATCGATTGCTTTGGTGTCTGCCGTCGTCCAGCCCCTATCAACTTTCGGAAGATCGTCTCCACGCCGACTTGCCTGGAAACATTCGGCGGCCGTCATTGTAGTAACGGGTTCATTGCGTGCCATCAGGCGTCTTATGTCGCCGTCCGTTAACACGCCAAAAAGTTCGCCGTTCTTTTCGGTAATGAGCACCATGCCCATGCCTTTCGATGAAATCTCGTAGACAAGGTCCGTGAACGAAACGTTTAACGTTTGGATTGGTAGGTCCGGGCCTGCAATCATTAGATCGCCGACATTCAACAGCAGCCGTTTGCCAAGGGTTCCACTCGGATGAAATTGAGCGAAATCGTCCGCCGTTAAGTCTTTACTTTGTTGCGTACAAATAGCGAGCACGTCGCATACCGCCATGCTCGTCATGGTGCTGGTTGTGGGCGCTAGATCCCATTCGTCGATTTCCGGAAGCGGTGGTATGTGAAGAGCGATGTCGGCTAGACCTTCCAAACGAGATCCGGGCTCGGTCAACGTGATCACGGGTCCGTTGACCACGCTCCGGTATTGTCGCGCGAATTCTATCGTTTCCTCGTTCCCGCCACCCTTAGAAATGGCGAGCATGACGGATCCTGGTTGAACGATACCGAGATCCCCATGCAGAGCTTCCACGGGATGCACGAAAGCGCTAGGTGTTCCTGTGCTCGAGAACGTAGCAGCCGCCTTTTGTCCAACTAAGCCGCTTTTCCCCAGACCCGTAATAATCAAGACGGATTCAAGGTTTGCGAGTGCGGTGACCGCCTCCTCGAACGTTTCGTCGATGAGCGATTGTAGTTCTGTCATCGCTGCGTTGTACGAAGCAAGCATGCTTCGGGCTTTTCCGATCATGACAGATGAAATCCAGGTTGCCGTTGTGAAGGACGCGCAGTGTTCCATGAAGACGCGGGTCTGTACATCATGGGTGTTGGTTCGATAGGCCCTGTTTTGCCTCTGCTAAGCACAACCAAAAACAGGCGCTGCGTTGTCCCAAAATATCTTACGAATAGACTCTTCGGACAACGGTTGTTTCTCTAAATGCTCCATACCAAGAGGCCAAGTTCCGTCAGGGTGCGGATAGTCCGTATTAAAGGTGATGTAATCGTCACCGACGAGCTCGCACACAGCGGGCAACGTCATTTCATCACCGCGACAGGCCACGAGAAAATTACTTTTGAAGTATTCCGTGGGTCGCTTCTTAAGTTCTGGATGTTCAGCGCAGCCAGAAAAGTCCCAATGTTGTTCCATACGTTGCAGCCAATAAGGCAGCCAGCCCGCGTCCGCTTCCACATGAACGATGGCAAGGTCGGGATGTCGTTCGATGGTCCCGTACCAGATGAGGCTCATCATGGCGACCATGGCTTCGAACGGATGAGCGATGATGTGACCGGAAGTATGGGTTTCCATGCGGTCGCCGTATGACGGGAGATAGGGCGAACCCGAATCGTGGATACAAACGGGTTTTGTTAGCGACTCGATTTCGTTCCAAAGCGGGTCGTAATCCGAGTGGTATAAATTGCGGTTGGCGACGGGATTAGGTCGGACGTAGTAACAGGAGGCACCCTTTGCCGCGGTCCGTCGAGCCTCTTCAATAGCGAGGTCGGGCGCTTGGACCGGGAGCATTGCCGCCATACGTAATCGTTCGGGTGCCAGACTGCAATATTCGAGTGACCAATCGTTGTAAGCCGAGCAGACGGCGAGCAAGAGTTCTGGATCTGTAAACGTTTTGCCGAGAATCTGCCCACCGACCGTGGGGTAGATGACCTGCGCGTCGACGCCTTGTGCGTCCATGTCATTCAGCCTGGCGCTGGCACTGAAACCCTTAGCCCGCGTGTCTTTGAACCGTTCCATGGCCTTGATGGTGGCCTCGTGAAAGTCTTTGGAATCCATCGGATAGGATCCGGTTTGGCGGGTTACCGGTTCGTTTTCGACCATCATGCCCTGTTTACCGTTACCCATGTTGCCTATTGCGGGTGCACGATCTGCAAAAAGCGGGTCAATGTAGTCTTTCCAGATGGATTGGGGTTCCATTTGGTGCGAGTCAGTGTCGATAACGCGAAATCCGTTACGCATGGCTGTCATGTGCCTACTTTCTGTCGGGGTGATTACGCTACCGTCAACACCGGGTATGCTCAAGCGTTCATGTGAAAGCGCACGGGGTGGCTAGATGAAATTCGGTCTACGGTATTGCAATACAGGGCGGTTTATCGACCCGAGTCATGCGATCGAATTGATTGTTGCTGCCGAAGAGGCTGGCTTTGACTCGGCGTGGACGGTTGAACACACGGTCATTCCGGAACTTCATGCGTCGCAATATCCTTACTCCAAAGATGGTCGGATGGCGGGTGATCGGTACGACCTACCTCTTCCGGATCCGCTTATCTGGATGGCTTACGTGGCGGCTCACACAACAAGAATTAAGCTCGGTACCGGGATACTTATTCTTCCACAACACAATCCAGTGGTTGTGGCGAAACAAATTGCAACGCTGGATCTCATGAGTGGCGGTCGTATTTTGCTGGGTATTGGCGTTGGTTGGATGAGAGAGGAGTTCCTGTCTCTTATACACATCTCCGAGCCCACGAGACCGAGGCTGATCTCGTATGCCGTCTTCTGCTTGAAAA
>CAXDSX010000213.1:0-4182 GCA_963992075.1 uncultured Pseudomonadales bacterium
CTCTATTCGTCGGCAGCGTCAGATGTGTATAAGAGACAGGTTTCCACGCTTAGCCCCTTTGGAGCAAGAATTCGATCACGAACTTCGTCCCAAAATATCCAAGTGCGAGCAAGACAAACGCGATCAATGACCATCGCGTCGTTGTCACTCCGCGCCAGCCAAATTTTGTATGGCCGGCCAGCAAGCTCGCGTAAACAATCCACGATGCGACCGAGAGAACGGTGTGATGCTGGCTAAGATGCTCGGAGAATTTGTCTGCGAGAAATAAGAACCCTGTGCCTATCGAGAAGGTAAGAATTGCGAGGCCCCACCACAGAAAACGAAAAAGCATGGCTTCCAGTGATTCGAGCGGAGGTAGGATTTGGAGCAGTTCGCCTGCAGTCCGTTTTCGTATTCGCCATTCCATTGTCAGGACTAAGATGGATTGGCACGCGGCCAAAGTCAGGACGGAATACGCGACGACGCTCACGACGATGTGCAGGAGTAGCGGAGCGGATACCGACCGGGGGGGGGCGGTTGGGCTGGACACGAGAGTATTGACGACGAGACAAGCGGACACCGTCAGAATCGATATTAGAAAGACGAATAGGTAGAGGGAGTGTACGGGTTGACGTATCGAAGCCAGTATTATCGCGGCCGTAATTGCCAGAGAAATCAGTGCTGCAACATTGAAAAACGATAGGTCTATCCCCGAACTAGTTCCGAGGATGCTGTAGACGAAAATAGCGTGAAACAAAAGGGCCGGTAGCGTAAAGCGAGCCAGATCGGACTCGCGAGTAACCGTACGATTAACGAATTTGCGAACTTGCGAATACGAGCCAAGCGAATAGAAAAAGATGGCCGCGATACCGGGTAAGGCCGGATTCATTGGGGCTGATGATTTCTTTATGGACGAATAGTCTGGCATATCCGGCGAAGGCCGTGAAGCTCGCGTTCGGGGACCTTATAATTGACCAGTATGAGGAAGGTGGATGTTTGAAAGTTTAAGCGATCGACTTACGCGGACTGTACGCGGGTTAGCCGGGAAACGGCTCACCGAAACAAACATTCAAGACGCCCTTCGAGACGTCCGCCGATCGCTGTTGGAAGCTGACGTCTCATTGGACGTCGTTTCAAGTTTCATCGCCAGTGTGCGACAGCGCGCGATCGGCGAGGAAGTTATTTCCTCGTTAAATGCTCATGACGCCTTCGTCAAGGTCGTGCATCGGGAACTTGTGGAGTTGATGGGCGTTGCCAACGATACGCTCGATCTTGCGGCAGCACCTCCTGTCGTGGTGTTGATGGCCGGCTTGCAGGGCAGCGGTAAAACGACCACGGTTGCGAAGTTAGCTCGTTTCTTGAGGGAACGAGAACGTAAGAAAGTCGCCGTCGTTAGCGCTGACGTATACCGTCCCGCTGCCATTGACCAATTGCAGATTCTCGCAGACGAAGTGCAAGCTCGATTTATTTCGAGCACCCCATCGGAATCTCCAGTGGACATTGTCGATCGTGCACTTGTGGATGCCCGCACGCAATTTGACGACGTTTTAATCGTCGATACGGCCGGGCGTCTTAGTATCGATGAAGAGATGATGGCGGAAATAGCGTTGCTTCATGGAGTGCTGACCCCGGTAGAAACGTTGTTTGTCGTTGACGCGATGACTGGACAGGACGCCGCCTTAACGTCAAAGGCTTTCGATGAAGCTATCCCGCTTACCGGCGTTATTCTTACTAAAGCGGATGGCGATGCTCGAGGTGGCGCCGCCCTCTCGATTCGGGCGGTGACGGGCAAACCGATTAAGTTCATAGGGACGGGTGAGAAAAGCGACGAATTAGAGGCATTCCACCCAGATCGTGTTGCCTCTCGAATTCTCGGCATGGGCGATGTTTTGACACTTATCGAAGAAGTCGAGCGCAAAGTCGATAAGAAAAAAACGTCGCGTCTTGCTCGGAAGATCAAACGTGGACGCAAGTTCGATCTTGAAGACTTTCGCGAGCAGCTGAGCCAGATGGCTCAGTTAGGGGGGATGTCGAATATGCTCGACAAGCTCCCGGGTGCAGGAATGTTGACTTCCACGGCTCAGGGCAAGGTGGACGACGATGAGTTCACTCGTCTGGCTGTGATGATCGATTCAATGACAGTGCATGAACGGCGGTTTCCAGATGTGATCAATGGGTCACGCAAACGCCGAATTGCTTTGGGGAGCGGATCACAAGTCCAAGACGTTAATCGACTTCTCAAGCAACACAAGCAAATGCAGAAGATGATGAAGAAAGTTACGCGGCGAGGTGGCATGGAAAAAATGATGCGGGGCATAGAGCAGCCCCAATCTGCGCGACCACCCCAACGCCGGCGATAGTTCTATCGGCTTAGCGTAGCTACTCAGAATGTTCCCTTAAGGTAAATCGTTGCTGTAGAATGCCGCGCCTCTACCCATCTGAACGAGATCAATGGTCGTTATTCGACTTGCTAGGCATGGTGCAAAAAAAGCGCCGTTTTATCACCTAACTGTTGCGGATCGCTCAGCGCAACGTGACGGTCGTTTTATCGAGCGTGTCGGGCTTTTCGATCCAGCGGCCCGGGGAAACTCCGAGCGTTTGCGCGTGGACCTCGATCGTATTGATCATTGGTTAGCGGTCGGCGCCCAAATGAGCGACCGTGTGCGCAGTTTAGTTGACGAAGTTCGAGAAAGATCCGTTGACGACGCGCCGACGGTAACGACTGAGTAGCTGATATGCCGTCCACAGGGACGGAAGCCGTCGTCGTCGTTGGCCGCATCGGCCGTCCCTACGGCATCAAAGGCTGGGTTCACCTGCAGTCGTATACGAAGCCGTCTAGTAACCTAATCGACTATCGGCCATGGTTGATCGAAGACTCACGTCGACCGGGGTGGGAACAACTGGATTGCGTGGATGTTAGGGACTATCGGCAGAGTTTCGTGGGGCTATTCGCTGATATCAGGGATCGATCGGATGCAGCGAATCTGTCGGGACTGAATCTGGGTGTTCCTTTAGAGACGTTGCCGAAACCCAACTCAGGCGAGTACTACTGGCATCAGCTCATCGGACTTCCGGTGATCAATGAGGACAAAGTTGTGCTTGGTACGGTAACTGAGCTGATGTCGACTGGGGCCAACGACGTGCTCGTTGTTAGAAGTGAAGCGGGGGAGCGGCTAATTCCCTTTGCTGCGAGTACCGTGGATTCGGTGCACGTTGGCGACTCAATTTTGGTCCGATGGTCCGAGGATTGGGACTAAAACTAGATGTGGACTGGAATTGTCAGCATATTCCCCAATCTAATCCGTAATACGCTGAAGGAAGGAGTCGTCGGGCGAGCGGTCGCGAACGGTGATTTAGGAGTGACCCTATTTGATCCGCGCGAACACGCAGAGGATGCGCATAAAACGGTTGATGACCGGCCGTTCGGTGGCGGTCCTGGGATGGTCATGATGGCAGGGCCGCTATCCGCGAGTGTTTCCGAGGCGCGCCGAATTTGTCCCTCAGAAAATCCGGTTACCGTTTATCTGTCGCCCCAGGGAACGAGGTTTACGCAGTCCTTGGCAACAAAACTTGCGATGTTACCAGCGTTGGTGCTTGTCGCAGGTCGTTATGAGGGCGTTGATGAGCGGTTTATCGAACGCGAAGCTGATCTCGAACTATCCATTGGGGACTACGTGCTCTCCGGAGGTGAGCTTGCGGCGATGGTGGTTCTTGATACGGTAGCGCGATTGTTGCCAGGCGTCGTGGGGAATCCTGAGTCAATAAAAAGTGAATCACATATGGACGGATTGCTCGACTTTCCGCACTATACGCGACCGCGGGAGTTTGGTGGGGACCATGTGCCTGACGTTCTGCTGCAGGGTGACCATGGAGCTATCGAGGAATGGCGTCAAAAACAAGCGTTTGGTAGAACGTGGCTAAAGCGTCCAGATATGCTTTTGCGTAGGGAGTTAAGCTCCGAAGAGCGAGAGCTGTTGATGGAAGTGTTAGACACGAGTGCCGAAACCTCGCCGCCACCCGACGGTGACAAAGGAGATTGGATCGATGAGTCGGAATAAAACGACTGGAACCGTTATCGACGTGATCGAAAGCGAACAGATGAAAGACGATATCCCTGCCTTCAGGCCTGGCGACACGGTTACCGTTGAAGTACGAGCTGTCTCTTATACACATCTGACGCTGCCGACGAATAGAGAGGTGTAG
>CAXDSX010000214.1:0-4142 GCA_963992075.1 uncultured Pseudomonadales bacterium
CCACAAGACGCCATACGAGATCAGCCTCGGGCTCGTGGGCTCGGAGATGTGTATAAGAGACAGTTTTACGACCGGTTAAACCGCAATCACCTCGCGGACCACCAATCACAAATTGGCCAGTTGGATTGATGTAAACCTGCGTATCGGGAGTCATCCAGTTGCCTGGCAGCGTAGGTTTTATGATCTCTTCCATCACTGCTTCGTGAAGGTCGTGTTGGGTAACGTCGGGACTGTGTTGTGTGGATAGTACGACGGCCTCTATTGCGACGGGGACGCTGTTTTCGTAGCGGAACGTGAGCTGACTTTTGGCGTCTGGGAGGAGAAAGTCGAGGGAATTGCGACGCACTTCAGCCTGTTTTTCGACTAGTCGGTGTGCGTATGTGATTGGAGCTGGCATAAGTACGTCGGTCTCGTTCGACGCATAACCGAACATCAACCCTTGGTCACCGGCACCCTGCTCATGATCGTCTCTTTCGTCAACTCCCATCGCGATATCTGTTGATTGCATCCCGAGCGCGTTCATGATTGCGCACGATTCTAGGTCGAAGCCCGTTGAGAGATCATCGTAGCCAATCTCAGTAATGACCTTGCGAACTATTTTCTCGACGTCAATGTTTGCCGCTGAACGGGTTTCGCCTGCAACCACGACTATGCCGGTTTTGATCAAGGTTTCGCACGCGACACGCGACTCGGTGTCCTGTTCGAGCATCGCGTCCACGACCGCGTCTGATATTTGATCGGCCATCTTGTCGGGATGACCCTCGGAAACCGATTCGGAGGTAAAAACGCTTAAATCTGCCACGGCTACTCCCAGTTTTTTGCATGATCATTGTACGTAAGCGGATTGCGTGACGCTTGTGATCTAGATCAAATTGATATGCGTACGCTTCAACTCTAGACGCCCCGTCGTATTCGATCGACAATAGCGACGCCCATCGCGCAGTGACCAAAGTATGTCTTCCCGTTTTGAAAGAGCGAATGCGATACGTGCACTCGCCATGGATGCCGTTGAACAAGCGAATTCCGGCCACCCTGGAGCGCCCATGGGATTGGCCGACGTCGCAGAGGTTCTATGGCGTGATGTTCTTCGATACAACCCCGCTAATCCCAACTGGTGGAATCGAGACCGTTTTGTTCTGTCCAACGGCCACGGATCCATGTTGCTTTACGCGGTTTTGCACTTAACCGGTTACAAGGTATCGATAGACGATATCAAGGCGTTTAGACAGCTTGGGTCAATAACCGCAGGGCATCCCGAACGAGGGGAATGTCCAGGGGTAGAAACCACGACGGGGCCTTTGGGTCAGGGATTCGCAAATGCGGTAGGCATGGCGTTAGCTGAACGAATGCTCGCGCGACAATACAATCGTGACGGTTTTAACGTGGTGGATCATCGCACCTGGGTAATTGTAGGCGACGGTTGTCTCATGGAAGGAATTTCCCATGAGGCAGCATCGTTAGCCGGGACTATGGAACTGGGAAAGCTTGTCGCGATATATGACGATAATGGCATTTCGATCGATGGCGATACGGCTGGTTGGTTTACAGAGGATGTGCCGGCGCGCTTTGAAGCGTACGGTTGGCGCGTTATTCGTAATGTTGATGGACATAGCTCCGAGGCCGTGATTGATGCATGCAATTCGGCAACGACTTCCGGTAGCGTTCCGACCCTCATTTGTTGTCGTACGACCATTGGCTTTGGCGCACCCGAAAAAAGTGGTTCGGCTGCTGCGCACGGTTCGCCCCTTGGTTCGGATGAGGTGAGCGGTGCACGCCGAGAGCTTCAGTGGGACCATGAACCCTTTGAAATACCGGATCATCTATACCGCGATTGGGATATGCGGGATACCGGCAATTCATTTGAAGAGACATGGAATACCCTTTTTACTCGATACCAAAAAGAGTATCCGTCGTTAGCTGACGAATTGAGTCGGCGAATGGAGGGCCGCCTCCCGGATGGATGGTCTCTGATTTTCGATAAGCTTGTTCAGGCGAATCAGGAAGACCCGAAAGCGCTCGAAACTCGGAAAGCGTCGAAAATGTGTCTTGATGCGATCGGCCCTGAACTGCCGGAACTGGTCGGTGGTTCTGCGGATTTAACGGGATCGAACAATACCCAGTGGGAAGGTGCCGGTTGGCTTGCCGACGGTGGGCGGTACCTGAATTACGGAGTGCGAGAATTTGGGATGTCGGCAATAGCCAATGGAATCGCTCTGCACGGTGGGTTTATCCCGTTTACAGGGACCTTTTTGGTGTTTATGGAATACGCGCGAAATGCGGTGCGACTCGCGTCGTTGATGCGATTGCACAATATATTTGTTTATACCCACGATTCCATTGGTCTGGGAGAAGATGGGCCCACTCACCAGCCGGTTGAGCAACTAAGTAACTTGCGCATGACGCCCAATTTGTCGGTCTGGAGGCCGTGCGACACCGTAGAGACATGCGTCGCGTGGAAGCAGGCTTTCGCTAGGACGGATGGACCCACCGCGTTGGTTTTAACTCGACAAAAAACGAGCCCTCAAGTTCGCAACGACTCGACCGTCAACGCCATTGGATGCGGTGGTTACACATTGCACCATGAATCAAAGTCTCTGGATGTGATTCTTATCGCAACGGGCTCCGAGGTCGGCATTGCGATAGAAGCGGGGGGCGTGCTAGAAGCAGATGGTCTCGGTTGTCGAGTTGTTTCGATGCCGAGTGTCGATCACTTTTTGCAGCAATCTGCTGCCTATCAAGATCAAGTTCTGCCACCGGAGCATAGGGCACGCGTCGCGATTGAAGCCGCCCACCCGGGCTACTGGTATCGGTTCGTCGGCTTTGATGGTCGGATCGTGGGCGTGGACCGCTTTGGCATTTCGGCACCTGGCAACGTTGCAATGGACGCTTTCGGCATTACCACCGAAGCGGTTGTGGAGGCGGCACGAGAGACGATTAGCTAGTGAGATATAAACGCCTTGGTGATTTGCCCCTTGCTGGTAAACGAGTCCTGATTCGAGAAGACTTTAATGTGCCGATCAAAGATGGATCGGTGACCAGCAACGCTCGTATCCGAGCCGCACTACCAACGATTCAGCATTGTGTTCGGGAGCAGGCGGCGGTCATCGTTATGTCGCACCTTGGTCGGCCTGAGCTGGAGTCTTTCGATCCGAAGTTGAGTTTGCGGCCAGTCGCCGCTGAATTGAGCGCGATGTTGGGTATGCAGGTAGACCTGATTTCGGATTGGCGCAAGCACCTCGATACGCAACCCGGCGCGGTCGTTATGATCGAAAATGTTCGATTTGAAACGGGTGAAGCCGCAAACGACGGTGAACTAGGGGAGGCATACGCGCGCCTGTGCGACGTCTTTGTTATGGATGCTTTTGCGACTGCCCACCGAGCTCAAGCTTCGACTCACGCGGTTGCCCAATTCGCCAAAGAGGCGTGCGCAGGGCCACTTTTGTGGTCAGAGATCGATGTGCTTTCAGGTACGCTGGAAGATCCGCAACGACCTTTGGTCGCTATCTTTGGTGGTTCGAAAGTGTCAACAAAATTGAAGACCTTGCGCAGTCTCGCTGATATCGCGGATACGATCGTTTTTGGAGGCGGGATTGCCAACACGTTTTTGTTGGCAGCGGGAAAATCGATCGGACGATCCCTTGCTGAGCCTCAACTTACCCATGTTGCCGCGTCAATCGCCGCCCGAAGTAGCGTTTTTGAACACGTAGACGTGATGACGGGGGTGGAATTAAATGATCAAGCAGCGTCGAGACTTTGCCTCACTGATAGCGTTGGCGAAAACGACATTATTGGTGACATCGGCCCCGAATCGGCTAGACGGGTCGCCGAGCTCGTTCATAATGCGGGGACCGTAATATGGAACGGGCCCGTTGGGGTATTTGAGATAGATCAGTTTGGCGAAGGCACTCGGCTCATAGCTGAGGCTGTAGCGCAATCGCCAGCCTTTTCCATTGCGGGCGGCGGCGACACGATAGCGGCCATCGAAAAATATAATGTTGAAGATAAAATTTCGTATATATCAACGGGCGGCGGCGCGTTTCTTGAATTTCTAGAGGGCCGAAGCCTTCCCGCGTTGGAGGTATTGGATTTGAATGCGTAGGACTGTCTCTTATACACATCTGACGCTGCCGACGAATAGAGAG
>CAXDSX010000215.1:0-4135 GCA_963992075.1 uncultured Pseudomonadales bacterium
ACGAGCTCAGCCTCGGTCTCGTGGGCTCGGAGATGTGTATAAGAGACAGGTGCTCAATCGCGCGTTTGAAAGGGCTGGATTTGACACCAGGGATTTCGCGAATGCCGAGCTGCTGCTCGAAGCGCTGGAAGACGCCCAGCCCAGTGTAATCGTGTCCGACATCCGCATGCCTGGTGCCGATGGTTTTGACGTTTTATCTGAAGTAAGAGCTCGGCACGACAATTTGCCTATCGTTATGATGACGGCACATTCGGATCTCGAAACAACCGTCTCGTCGTTTGAGCAAGGCGCCTTCGAGTACATCGCTAAGCCTTTTGATATCGATGACATCGTGGACACCGTGCAACGTGCGGCGAAGCAACCGCGACCAAGACTCGACGATCCCGTTGCTTGGGATTCAGACCCACCCCCGGACGGTATCGTGGGTCAAGCACCTGCGATGCAAGAAGTATTCCGAGCCATCGGTCGCCTCGCACAATCCACCGCGACGGTAATGATTACGGGCGAAAGTGGCAGTGGCAAGGAGCTCGTGGCCCAAGCTCTCCACGACCACAGCCCTCGATCCACAGGTCCGTTGGTCGCCCTTAATATGGCCGCCATACCAAGTGAGCTAATCGAGTCTGAATTGTTCGGCCACGAACGCGGAGCTTTCACCGGCGCTACCGATCAGCGGTCCGGTCGCTTTGAGCAAGCCAATGGGGGAACCCTCTTTCTCGACGAAATTGGCGACATGCCTTTATCAGCCCAAACGCGCTTATTGCGTGTCCTCTCAGAAGGAAGTTTTTTTCGTGTTGGTGGACGCCACAATATCCATGCCGACGTGCGAATCATCAGCGCAACCCACCGAAATCTCGAATCTCTGGTCAGAGACGGCCGATTTCGCGACGATCTCTACCACCGAATTAATGTAATTCGCATACACGTTCCACCTTTACGCGATCGCAAACCCGATATCGCTGCACTAGCCAGCCATTTTCTATTTGGTACTGCAAAGGAACTCGGGGTTGAACCGAAAACGCTTAGCACAGAAGTCATCGAGATCTTGGAGACATTGGAATGGCCCGGTAACGTCCGGCAGCTCGAAAACACGTGTCGCTGGCTCACCGTGATGGCTCCCGCTCAAGAAATATTGGCTACTGATTTACCACCAGAATTGAACGGCCTCGATAAAGAATTACCGAGAACCGATTGGGAAATTGCCCTCGGCGCATGGGCAAAGGAAAAGCTAGAAGCCGGGGCCGAAGGCATATTGGGCTCCGCGAATCCTTCTTTCGAACGCGTTCTGATAGAAACAGCCCTCACGCATACGAGAGGACGTAAAAGAGAGGCTGCAAAACTTCTTGGATGGGGACGCAATACATTGACTCGTAAACTCTCGGAGTTGGATGGAGAAATTTAGTTCAGGAGGTCTTCCCGGTATGCGAAAGTGATTCCATGCTCAACATCGTCTTGTATCAGCCAGAGATACCCCCAAACACCGGTAATATCATACGACTCGCTGCCAACTCGGGCGCCACGCTGACACTTATCGAACCACTGGGATTTGAATTCAGCGACAGTCGTCTCAGACGCGCCGGCCTCGACTATCATCAGTGGGCCGAGGTCAGACTCTGCCGGAATTTCGAAGAGTTCCTTAGCACAACTGACGAAGCACGTTTGTTCGGCTTTTCGACGCGCGGCAACCGTTTGTACGACCAGGTGCATTACAGGAAAGGGGATAGTCTGTTGTTCGGACCGGAAACCCGTGGCCTCCCCAACACGATAATTCAGCGCCTCGGCAACCGCGCCCTCCGTATCCCAATGCAAGAGAATTCACGGAGCCTAAACCTCGCCAACGCAGTCGCAATTGGTCTCTTCGAAGCATGGCGGCAGTTGGGGTTTGATGGCGGAAAGTGAAAAGCATCCACTAAATGTGGGGACGTTAACCGCCCGAAGGTTGCTCAATTAATTTAGGGTTTCCTCGGAATCAGCGGTCTGCTGTTGCTGCAGCGCTTGCGCAAAGAGGGCTTCAAAATTTACCGGCGCCAGCATGAACGGTGGCATCGTGCCACGCGTCATCATTCCGTCAATCGTCTCGCGAACGTAGGGGAAAAGCATCTTGGGACACGCGACCGCCAAAACCGGCTCAATTGCCTCGCCTTTACCATTCTCCACCCTAAAAATACCGGCCTGTTCAAGTTCAACGATGGCAGCTGAATTTCCTTCCAGCTTTGCGTCCAAAGTTACTTTCAACACCACTTCGTAGCGATTCTCGTCCAGTTGGTTGGTCCTCGTATTAATATCCACTTGCACTTCAGGCCGCCAGGCCTCACGAAATACGCCGGGCGCTCGCGGCGACTCAAAAGAAAGATCACGCAAATATATTCGCTCAATCGCGATTTGTAGGTTGATGGTTTCTTCAGACACGTCGACTTCAGCCTTTCACAAGCGGTAGATTCTGGCCCCGCCACTCTGAAACACCTCCACGCAGTTTAGTCACGTTGGTAAACCCGGCTTTGCGTAACTGAAGGCCCGCAGAACCGGCGTGCTGACCCATTTTACACATGACCACAACAGGCTTATCTCTATAACGAGTTAGCTCCGCGAGGCGCTCTGCGATAGATGCGTGAGGAATGTTCACTGCCCCAACAACATGACCTGACCTGAACTCAGTTGAATCCCGCACGTCGACCACGACGGCTCCGTCGCGATTAACCATATTCACCAATTCCTGAGCATTAACTGTGCGGCCGCCTCGGGACATCTCATTGCGAAAGAAGAAAATGAGCAATAACAAAAAAGCCCCGACGAGCCAGGGGTGAGCGCCAATAAATGTAAAGAACTGATCCATACTTAATCTTCCTGGAGCTTACGTCTCAATCTCAGGGACATCCAGCAGCTCGTTTCGTCACCCATGTGGACACCTGGATTATAGGTCAGCGTTAACGATTCTTGTTAGACTCCTACCTCCCCGCGACCATGGTTTTTCAACGACATGGCGACCTCGGTTCTCATTGTGCTTGACGGCTGGGGACACAGCGAAACCCCGGATCATAATGCGATCCACCAAGCTCTGACCCCGCACTGGGACGATCTCTGGGAAACCGCCCCTCATACGCTGGTTTCCGGGTCTGGTATTGACGTCGGACTACCTGCGGATCAAATGGGTAATTCTGAAGTTGGGCACATGACCATCGGCGCCGGCAGGACTATTTTTCAAGATCTGACCCGCATTGATCGGGCAATTGAAGACAACTCATTTAGTCAGAATCCGGTATTTGAAAGCTGCTTCGAGATTGCGTCCGGTCATCGATTGCATTTAATGGGGCTACTCTCCCCCGGCGGCGTTCACAGTCACGAAAATCACTTTGCAGAGATTATTCGAATGGCCCGTCAAAAGAGCGTAGAAGTCATTCTTCACGCGTTCTTAGACGGTCGCGACACCCCTCCTCAGAGCGCTGAGTCCTCACTCAGGCGATTCAACCACATGCTCGCAAAAAAGGGCGGCGGAACGATCGGTTCAGTTTGTGGACGGTATTTCGCCATGGATCGCGATCAGCGTTGGGACCGCACGGAGGCCGCGTATCGGATGATTGCTGAAGGAGTCTCCGCGTTCCAAGCACAAAACGCTATCGATGCCCTCGATGCCGCTTATGCCCGTGGAGAAAGCGACGAGTTCGTTCAGCCGACGTTGATCGGAGATCAGAACATCATCAAAAACGACGACACAATTCTTTTCATGAACTTTCGCGCAGACCGTGCACGACAACTTTCTAGGGCATTCGTGGATGCAAATTTTCACCACTTCCCACGAAACAACCAGACCAAGCTGGGGCAGTTTGTGACAATGACGCGGTACTCGGAAGATTTGGGTTCAGATGCTAAGGATCAATCTGTTCGCTATGCATTTGGTCCGCAATCCATCGTTAACTCGATCGGCGAACACCTCTCCAAGTTGGGCAGGACGCAATTACGTATTGCAGAAACAGAGAAATACGCCCACGTTACCTATTTTTTCTCGGGTGGTCGGGAGAGACCCTACCCAGGCGAAGACCGACTCCTCGTGCCCTCTCCGAACGTCGCGACGTACGACTTACAGCCAGAAATGGCGGCTCAGGAAATTACCGATAATTTGATTCGAGTGTTAGCGGAAGAC
>CAXDSX010000216.1:0-4124 GCA_963992075.1 uncultured Pseudomonadales bacterium
CCTTGGGGCATGGAACAACGCCCGGCTGAGGTTTCACGGTGAATACAACCACTTCGACAATATCGAAGTGCTACCTAAACCTGTCCAGAACCCGATGCCTACATGGATCGCCTGCTCGTCGCTTGACGCGATTACTTGGTCCGCGAGCCAAGGTCACGCCATCCTGATGGACCCGCACTCCACACATCAGGAAATTGCAGAGAAGTATCGGTCGTATCAAAATCAACTCGCCGAACATGGCCACAACGAAGTGCGAGACACACCGATCGCTCGCTTGCTCGCGATTGCGGAAACGGATGAGAAAGCGGAGGCTGTCGCTCGCGCAGGCGCTCGGTGGACGGTGGGCAGTTACGTCAACCCCAAATCCGGGAGGGGCTTGATGGGTGGAACTTCGTCCGAGGATCGTATCGATCGTTACGTCGACGAAGTTATCATTCATGGTAGCCCGTCAACGGTAACCGACAAGCTCAAGGAACTAGAAGAAACGATGCCCCTCGATTACTTTTTGGCGTCAATTTTGAGCCACGAAACGTTTATTCGGTTAAGCAACGAGGTGATGCCGAACATGCGCTAGCCGCGCGACGTTGTGATTCGTCCGCGTTGTCCGAACCTCAGAGAAAGCGACTACACGAACCATCAGATAGCCTAATGGTCGTGGCCGTGAGGACGGTCAGCAAACGCAGCCGTTCTTGCATTAAGTTCCGTCGATTCCACAACGTTCTTGGAAGCCAACACGCGCTTCAACGCCTCCTGAAAATGCTCGTAGTAGGCGTATGTGCCCTCGCGCGCATCAGACACCTCCCAATCGTCGATCGCTTCAATGAGCGCTGCTTGAAATTCGTCCCACGCAAAACACTCTTGCTCCACCAGCAACAGCGCCATAGCAAACACCCGCCCCTGCCATGGTTCGTCAAATAGGACTTCGCCGTTAGCCATCGGTGGTTGACAGTCATCACTCAGCGGTAGCTCACCGACATCGTTCACGATTCGCTCATATTGAATATGACCTAACAGTCCAACGTTCAATCCAAAAGCACTTGAACGCCGATCATGCTGTCCCTCGATACCTTGGAAGCTAGAACCTCCTGGGACTGACCCGTCCAAGACAACGGCATCGCCGGTAGCACCATGTAACGAATCTCGGCCGATGAATCCCACACTTGAACCGTCGTGTTCTCCGGGATGGTGGTACCAAACTCCTGCAATACGGCCCTCGGTTCCCTGACGACGCGCGATCGATAAGCAGGGTCCTTGTACCATCGAGGAGGCAACCCCAGGACGGCCCAGGGATAACAGGAACACAGAGTGCACACGACCACGTTATGCGTATCCGGCGTATTCTCGAGAACGACTAACTTGTCGACTTGTCCACCTGAAAACCCAAATTCCTGAATCGCCGCGGTACCGTCGTCCAGCAACCGCCCCTTGAATGCGGCATCTTGCCACGCACGCGCGACGACTTGGGCTCCGTTCATGGGGCCAACGCGTTCGTTATAAAAAGCAATGGTTTCCTCGATCCGATCAGCGTCGACCAGGCCTTTCTCTATCAACAAGCTTTACAAAGCCTCAGCTCGAAGTGCCATCCGGGAATCAGTCATCAGCATCCACCGAATTGAGGTAGGGCTCGAAGAGATCGATGCTGAGCTCCACGTTGTCCTCGCCCTCGCTACCCCAGAGCATTTCAGCGGTGAAACGAACGGTATAAAGGTACTCAGCGCTGTCGTCGTGTCCATTGGCATGTCGGTCTGGGAACACCCAGCCACCGTGGACCCCAGTCACCTCGCCAACACAGCCGCGCACATATGCCGGCATACGTGTATGTCCTCCCACCGAAACGTTGTGGGTGCGTACCCGATCACCTAATTGGAAACGCGGCAACGTCTCAAGCGTTCGTTCGGCAGTCGCCAACGCGGGGGCGGACGATTGGTGATCAGACCGTCGCGTCTGGGAGGGATTCGGTCGCGCGGCCACCCGATCGTTACGACCGGCGCCCAGCATCTGCGCACGATCAGAGATTTCAGATTGACTCAAGACATCATCTTCGACCAACCTGGTCTCAAGCCCTCCCAACCATCGTCCGTAATAGGTATCGGCGAGATAGCTAATGGGATCGATCCGTTCTATCGCGTGGCGTGAGCGATCCAAGTTACCTCCAAGTTGGAGGTTCATCGCGAATACCCGTGCCTCCCACCGAGCGTGAAAGACGGGTTCATCCGATTGAGGGTTGACCGAACCGAACCCATGTTTTCCGCCCAAATCGTGTATGCCGTCCACGTATCGTCCTACTTGCCCAAGCTCTATTCTACCGTCATCGATTTCGTCGACGGACCAGTAATCCCAACACCAAGAACAGCCCGGCCAAAAGCCACCGGGGATCCGCATAACCGAAACCGCCCGATACTGGAAACGCCACGGTTTTTTCCATCGCCGCAATCTTAAACTCGTGCGAACCTTCGAACTGCGGATTGCTTGAAATCTCCAGCATGTCGCGTCGACTTCGGTATCGCATCATTGCAAATTGCGACCAATGTTGAGCACCTTCGATTCCCCATATATCCAGCGCTTCGTACCTTCCCTGACTGAAGAAGACCGGGTGACAAGCGCGTAGAAATAACGCCGGCCACATGTACGCCATGTAACGATCGAGCTGTTGATTCGGCGCTTCCTGACCCGTTTTAGGATCGTGCTTTCGCATGTCGATGAGATTCACCATCACGAAATCGTCACCATCGTCGTTGTATAGAAACCGCGTTAACGCCGCCAATCGGTCAGGATCGGTACCGCGTTTCTGAATTTGTGCAATAAACGCATCAGCTTCCTCGCGAGTTAACGGTGCTTCGAAGTTCGTGTACCAAACGAAAAAGACCGCGTAAATGCCGGTAAGTAGGATCCAGCGAAGCATCAAAAAAGTCGTTCGCAACCCGTGCCGGCGAGGATATCGCCGACCACGTCACGATCCTCTGGATCCAACCGAGCAAACTCTTGTCGAATCCACTGTAGACACTTTGCCTGGTACGGAAACGGTGTCTGTTCCCAGATGCTTCCATCAACCTCCGTGGTCATGGTTTCGACACCATCGTCGACGGCTGCAGCGTTTGCGAGCAACACTGGGACATAGGTGCGTCCTACCTCCGCTAGCAAAGTCTTCAATGTTTCGGGTAGTGCATCGCGTTCGAACCAATCATCGTCCGACGGTTCGAGTCCCGACAGGTCGTCGACAACGGAAACCCACGCATGCACATCGGGCGCGCGTTCCATTGTCACCGCCATCGGGGTTGGATCGAAGGCGGCAAGCTGGGTCAGCTGACCAAAAAGTCCAAAGTCGCTTGCGCCCGGTCGTCGACCCAACACGAAAGGACCGTTTTTGATGTGCGCCGCGAAAAGGTCCAAGAACCGCTTGTAACTCGCTTCGATGACTCCAGCCGTGATGTCGTTGCTACCGACCACGTACAATCGGCCGATCTGCCGTTCCTTAATAAACGTTGAAAGTTGCTCAATTTCCTCCCTGCTTCGTGTCAACGCACGCCAACGCGGCAATATCGCCCCGGCTTTTTCAATATCCGGTTCGTAATACCATCGATAGTGGAACATGGCCTTGGTCAACCACTCGTCACCGTAATCCTCAAGTAGGTAGTCGAGAAACCGAAGCACAGGATCTTCGGGAACCACGAACCGCCCTGGTATTTCGGTCTCCAGCCGACGAATAATGGGAGTTGAATCGACGACCGCTTCGAGTTCGCCCGTGGCATCGGGCAGATAGAAGGTGGGCAATAGTTCGACTTTGGCTCTGGGCAAATCCTCTTGATCGTCCCAAAGACCACCCGTAAAGAAACGATAAGGAATACGTCGGTATCGAAGGACCGCGAGCATTTTTCGAGTGTAGGGTGACCCGGGTGCTCCCCGCACAAGCAAAGACTCGTCCATTGGCATTCGTCCCCCCAACCTGGGCGTGCTGACGTCTCGGAAGAGTAGTCCGGTCCGCACCCCCTCAGCAAATATTGATGAGCATTGTGTTCGCCTCGAAAAACTCATTCGAGTCCTCATTAACAAGTACCTATTAGCCATTCTTCGCAACACCAATCGCGCGATAACGAGATTGCGATGCCTTTCGTTTTCTAGCAGAG
>CAXDSX010000217.1:0-4112 GCA_963992075.1 uncultured Pseudomonadales bacterium
TCTTCCGGCCTAGACTACGCGATCGGCCTAACCGGAACACGTACAGAGGGCACAACCGTTGCCCTGTTCATGGAGCGGGCGATGGGAGTCGAACCCACGTCACCAGCTTGGGAAGCTGGGGTAATAGCCGTTATACGACGCCCGCGGCGCCGACCGATTATGGCATAACGGGTGGTTCCATCTAGACCACCACGTCCTCGTTTTTCGGGTGGATTAAGCAGAGCAAACCGTCTAACGTCGGCACGAGTAGCAGGGGGATAGCGGGTGGAAATTCAGGATAAAGTCGTCGTCGTTACTGGAGGAGCGAGTGGAATCGGACGCGAGCTATGCCGTTTGTTCGCAGCCGAAGGTGCCCGGCACGTGCTGGTCGCAGACGTTGACGAGCAAGGGGCTGCCGTTGTCGCCGAAGAGATCGGTCACACGAGCGAACAAGTCGACGTTGGACGTGAAAGCGACCTTGCTCGCTTAATTCACCAAACCGAAAACACGTTAGGTCCCATTGATCTTTTTTGTTCCAACGCGGGGATTGCCGACGGTCGAGGAATCGACGAGCCGGACGAAGTGTGGGACCGGATTTGGCGCGTCAACACCATGGCCCACGTGTGGACTGCTCGGCACCTCGTGCCCCTCATGCGAGACCGCGGGGGTGGATACTTATTTTCGACGGCCTCGGCGGCAGGCTTACTTACGCAGATTGGTTCAGTGACCTACGCGGTGACCAAGCATGCGGCCGTTGCTTTGGCAGAATGGTTGGCCATTACTCACGGTCACGACGGCATCAAGGTTACCGTGCTTTGTCCCCAAGCTGTCCGGACAGGGATGACTCCCGATGCCTCGGAAACAGGACTATCGGTGGCCAGCGTTGATGGATTACTCGAAGCCGACAAAGTCGCCCGAGATTGCCTCGAGGCCATTCGGGAAGAACGGTTTCTTGTGCTTCCACATCCAATGGTCGCCGACTATATGCAACGCAAAGCCGAGGATCCTGACCGATGGCTGCATGGCATGAGACGACTGCAGGATCGTTACCTCGCGGAGGACTAAGCGTCAGGCGTTTCGAGCTCGTATCCGTTCATCGTAACGACACACTTTCCAACAACCTCTCGATTTTCGAGCATTCGCATTGCATCCACCGCCCGCTCAAGGGGAAATCCCGCGCACACGTGCGGATCGATGAGACCATCGTCGGCCAATCGATAGAGTTCACGGTGGAATTTTTGACCCAGTTGGGGATCTCGCCGACCCACCTCACCCGCTCGGACGCCAATAACGGCGATTTGTTTTATTAGGATCAAATTCACCGCTGCTTGGGGCCAACGGCCACTAGTAAATCCGATGGTTAGAATACGCCCACCCCAATTGATACAACGCATGGACTCGTCGAATACATCGCCGCCCACCGGATCGTAAATCACGTCGGCACCACCCGTTCCCGTAATCGACTTGACCCGATCACGAAAACCTCCAAGCGAGCCATCCGCTTGAGTGTAATTAATCACCTCGTCCGCACCACGGGCTTTAACAACAGCCAACTTGGCATCGGTACCCCCGGTACCAATAACACTTGCCCCCAGATGTTTACCTAAGTCCACTGCAGCCAGTCCGACACCGCCTGTCGCGCCGTGCACCATAAGCCACTCACCCCGCCGCAAATTTCCGCGATGCGTCAGTGCGACGTACGCGGTTTGATAAGCGGTACCGTACGCAGCCGCCTTCGCGTACGTCATGGACCCCGGTATCGGATTGACGGCTTCTGCCGACACGTTCAGTGTCTCGGCGAAGCAACCGTGACGAGATCCAAAAACAACGCGATCGCCCTCCTTAACCTGAGATACCTCCGAACCGATCGCAACCACGTCTCCCGACGCTTCGCCTCCCGGTGCAAAAGGTAGAGGCGGTTTGAATTGGTATTTACCCTGAATCATCAGCAGATCCGGGAAGTTGACCGAGCAGGCCTTCACGTTGATCTGTACTTCGCCTGGCCCAGGATCCTCGATCGATACCGTATCAAGGGTAATGCTGCCAATGTCATCGCTGATCGCGTGACAACGATATGCACGGGTGTCTTTCACCGTGAGCTATACCGAGTTATTTCGATCACGCAGACAAAAACATCGGCATCTAGGTCATTTGTGCGACCGCCCGTCGAGCCATGACTCCGACAAGGTGTCCCCGATATTCAGCAGATGCATGAATGTCGCTGTTGAATTCGGCGTAATCGACCTCCAATCCGTTCAACGCCGCGACGGAGAAATTGTCTGCCAGCGCTTGTTCAAAATTACGTTGTCGGTAGGCACACGGTCCGGCACCCGTCACGCCCACCCGAACCTCGCCGTTTGTTTCGGCCACCATTACACCGACCACCGCATAACGGGACGCTGGATTTGGAAACTTCTCGTACGCCGCGCGACCAGGCAGCGGAAACGTAACGCTCGTTACGATCGCACCAGGTTTAAGCGCCGTTTCAAAAAGACCCCGGAAGAAATCGTCAGCATCGATCGCCCCAGCGGTAGTATTAATCGTTGCACCCAGCGCTATAACCGCTGCGGGGTAGTCAGCCCCGGGGTCACTGTTTGCGATTGATCCTCCGATTGTGCCGCGGTTACGTACTTGCGCATCACCGATGGATGACGCCAGATTCGACAAAGACGAAATGTCGTTTCCTGCCGCAACCTCGGAGTGCAAAGTTAAAGCCCCAATGGTCAAACGATCGTCAGCAAGCTCGATACCTGCAAGAGCTAGCCCAGAAAGGTCGATGACGTCGGTTGGCGACGCAAGACGTGCTTTCAGCGTCGGAATCAATGTCATCCCACCCGAGAGGTACACCCCGTCTTCAGCATCAGCCATCAACTGCTGAGCCGCATCCATATCATCGGGTTTGTGATAGTTAAAACGATACATGGCTATTCTCCTTCCATCGCGCGCCACACTGTCTCGGGCGACGCCGGCATCGGCACATCGACAACCCCCAGCGCGTCGGTCAACGCGTTCATGACCGCTGCCGTCGAACCTATGGCTCCTGCTTCACCGCAGCCTTTGGATCCCAATGGATTGTGCGTACACGGCGTCACGGTGGTATCGACGACAAAATTGGGCATGTCATCGGCTCTCGGCATCGTATAGTCCATGTACGAACCCGTCACCAACTGTCCAGATTCATCGTAAATACCGTGTTCAAGTAGGGCCTGGCCGATCCCTTGGGCAAGCCCTCCGTGCACCTGACCGGCAACAATCATCGGATTAATAATCTCCCCAAAGTCGTCTACCGCGACGAAGTTGACGATTTCCACCGTCCCTGTCTCAGGATCGACTTCGACTTCACAGATATGAGCACCCGCTGGATACGTAAAATTTTCTGGATCATAGAACGCTTTTTCAGATAATCCCGGTTCAAGTTCATCCAACGGGTAATTACCGGGCACATAGGCGGAGAACGCGACTTCTGGAAACGTGATCGATTGATTTGAATCCGTGACCGAAAAGGTGCCTTCCTCAAAATCCACGTTCTCCTCGGTACTTTCAAGCATGTGTGCCGCGATTTTCCGGCTCTTGGCAATGACTTTGTCTGTCGCTTTCACGATCGCAGATCCGCCCACCACCAGTGAACGAGAACCGTACGTACCAAGGCCATAATCGGAGCGTCCGGTGTCGCCATGGACCACATCGACGTTTTCGAAAGGAATTCCAAGCTTGTCTGAAACGATCTGCGCAAACGTTGTTTCATGTCCCTGGCCGTGGCTGTGACAGCCCGTCATGACACTCACCGATCCCGTGACGTCAACGCGTACTTCCGCGGATTCAAATAGACCGACCCCCGCGCCCAATGAAAGGGCAACTTGCGACGGCGCTAAGCCGCACGCTTCGATGTAACAAGAAAATCCGATGCCCCTTTTCTTGCCAGCGGCTTCCGAAGACGCTTTCCGATCGGCAAAACCCTCATACCCGATAAGTTCTATCGCTTTCTTCAGACTCGCGTCGTAATCCCCGGTGTCGTAGGTGAGTGCCACCGGAGTTTCGTAGGGAAAATCTTCCGGCTGGATAAAGTTAAGCCTGTCTCTTATACACATCTCCGAGCCCACGAGACCGAGGCTGATCTCGTATGCCGTCTTCTG
>CAXDSX010000218.1:0-4094 GCA_963992075.1 uncultured Pseudomonadales bacterium
CCCCCCCCCCCCCCACCCCCCCCCCCCCCCACCTTTTTTTTTTAATGATACGGCGACCACCGAGATCTCCACATCTCTATTCGTCGTCAGCGTCAGATGTGTATAATATACAGGTGTATTTTCGGTATCACCAGGCAATCGGTCGGCTCGCCCGGTCGGATCGCACCGCTCGCAATGTGCATGTTGTTCAAATCGTCGGTGAGATATTCCTCTAACGCAAAAGGTAGCCCACGGCGAATCTGCGATGCGGTTCGACCCGGTATCGATACACGGATCGACACCACAAATTCGGTCGGCACGATCAACACAACCGACGAAGGGTCGCTAAAGTCCACACGGTTAACGAGGTCCGCCAAGCCACGAAGATCAGTTACCCCGCGATCCTTGGTATCCCCCTGATCGATAATCAGCCATTCGAGCTCCGCCAACGGGCCATCCTCAGAGGCCCGCACGGCATCAAAAAATCGAATGAAGAGAGTCGGCATGAGATTTTCTCTAAAGTGACTGCCGACCAGCAGTCTTAAACCTTACTCGCTCCGCCTGCTCCCGCCGGCGGCATCGAAAATTGCTGACCGAAGTCACGAGACAAAACGGCCAGCTGGCCGGTTGTTGGATCGCGATAGACCACGGTGGTCAATACGACTCTCCTGTCGAACCGCACCACTCGCACGCTGATCTCAAAATAGTCGCTTCGAACTGCAAGCACACCCGCACTATCCCCGAGCGCAGCATAATCTGCCGTGAAGGATTCAATGTCTTCATATTCTCGTTCAGATTGTACCAACGATTCGACTTCGGACGGTCCGATGTTGGGGCTCAGACTCTCAAGCACGGACGCAGTCGCCGTATTAACGTTAATGCCTAAACGCAGCGAGGGTAAAACGGTCACATGTGATCGAAGCCGTTCAAAATCCTCACGACTCAAGCCGGTAGCGAGAGAGAACTCCGAAATATGGACAGCCGACTGGTTTGCTGTCCGATACGGTGGATCGTGTACAAGGTAGTCGCCATCCTCCAAACCCAACCCGGTAATCTCTGTATCCAGGTCAATCCAATCAAGCCATCGATCCGCAAAACCCGGATCAATGTTCAAAATTCGATACATGCGTTTTAATCGGGCGTGGTTTTCGAGTCCGCCTCCACCTACAACCGAATTGAGATTAAAGCGTCCCATGAGATCGGCAATACGAACCTCGACCTCGCCATCCTCCGGCTGCGGCGTGCTAAAGGGCGTCGACCACTTTTCCATGTAGGTATCGACCAGACGCGACGACTCCTTCTCCCAGTCTTCGTAAAGGATTTGACGCGCGACGATTTCTCCACCTAGCGCGTATTCTCGAAGTTGCGCTTGCTCAAATAGTTGACGACTGGCTGAAAGGGTAAGGCCATGATTCGTCATTAAGTGGTAAGCCAGAGCACTCACCACCGCGACGATAAGCAACACGCTTACTAGCGCAACGCCTTCTTCTGGGGTACGACGGATCATTAATCCTCCACCTCTTCTTCCATCGTTCCTTCTGCGGTTTCCGTACTCATCTCCAAAAGAACGCGGGCCTCGACTGGGACCTCCCACAAACGTTGGATCTCACCAAAAACCTCGGAACTGACGGTCAGTCGTATCGCGACCAATTGTCGCTCCGGATCTTTCTCGTACTCCGGAGATAAAGGCCAATAGAGATACTCGGCGCCTGACAGATCGACCGCACGAAATTCGGCATTCGCCAAGCCACCCAGAAGCAATTGTTCTAGAGGCTGGGTCGTGGGTGCACGATCAAGCACGGGCCAAAATATCCGGTATATACCGGAGCCTCGAAGTTCGTATGCGACTCGCTGAAGCTCGGTTCTTGGAGCACCCGTCGGATTAACCCAACCGTTGCGGGTCATCTCGATCAATTCGTTACCACCAATCTCGAGCGGCAAGCCGGCATCCCCGAGTTCGTCGCGCACGTAACGATAGGAAAGTTGTTCCACATCACGTCGCATCACTTCAAACGCTCGTTGCAATTCGGTCAATTCCCTACCTCGCTCAGTCACTCGTTCCGTCGTGTCCATCATCCGACTGACTAGCTGACTCGACATAATCCCGATCACGGAGAACACGCCCAGAGCGATCAACATTTCGAGTAACGTAAATCCGCGTGAAGCCATCAATATCGTCCGACGAATGCGGTAACGCGATCTATCGGTCCAACTTCGACACCGTCGTCAATGAGATACACGACTAATTCGATACGGCGTACCCAAGGGTGAGTTGTCTGTCGGATTTCAGTATCCACCTCCCACACGCGATCCCCCAGAATTTTGCGTTCGCGAAACGAACCGAGTCGTATGGGGGAGTCTTCGCCACGTTGTTCCAAGCGTATCTTGGTCAGTTGATTCAACATGACCCAGTGGCCTAGGGTGCGCTGTTCCAGTCCATGTAGTTGAACGGCCGCGTCACCACCACGCGAATAAACACTCGTTGCCACAATTGCCAGGATCGCAAGAGCGACCATCAATTCGAGCAGCGAAAATCCACGTGCGTCAACAAGCGAAATCGCCTCAAGTGGAGGGCTTGCCGCCATTAATTTGGGTCCCCTAACGCCCTCATCCGCGTTCTTTGAATACCGTCAGAAAACACTGTCCAGCCGGTCACACCCCAGTCAGGTATCCAATGCGCCTCAAACGGTGTTTGTTCACCGCTCGCATAAATGACAATGTGGGGCGCTCGACGAAGCGACACCGAAGACGACAAATCCACCAACCCCGAATCAGCCGCGGGACCGGACGGCCCGTGCACACTAAGGGTAATACCCTCATCCACGTCATGACGATCGAATGGTCGGGTCTCGCTCTCGTACCAGGTTTCTTCAACCTCGTCATAAATGGTAAACACGTACGAATCCACATCAACGTAGATGCCCCAAGTTTCATTGCGAGTTAGCGATTCTTGTCTGGCCAGCTCGACGGCCGTGGCCATTCGCTGCGCGGCGGTTTTGAGGCGTTGCTCCCGGTCGGCACCAAAAAACGAGAGCACCACGGTTCCCATCAAAACGCTAATAATGACCACCACGAGCAGCAGCTCCAGCAGCGAAAAACCTTCGTGCTTAGAAGGTCGAGCCTTAATGGGATACGGGACCGTTGGCTTATAAGTCCTTGTAAAAAATGTCCGCTCCAATGCCTTCACCACCTTCCTGCCCATCTGCCCCGAGCGAGTAGAGGTCGAATTGACGCCCACTGTTGACGTAGAGGTATGCATTGCCCCATTGGTCGGTCGTCAACTTCCGCAAATAAGGTTCCGGGCCCCAACTACGTGGTTCCGGGAACCCAGCTGGTTTATTCACCAACGCCTCTAGACCTTGTTCAGTCGATGGGTAGTTCGAGTTATCGAGGCGATAAAGATCAAGTGCTGTGCCGATGGCGCGTATATCGTTTTGGGCCGCTGTGACCCTTGCTTCGTCACCACGTCCCAGAATATTAGGGACGAGGAGAGAGGCCAACAAACCGATGATGACAACCACCACCATAATTTCAATGAGGGTAAAACCCCGTTGCTTGTTGCACGAGCTATGAAGAGATTTAGGTCTGGGCATCACATCACCAATGTATTCATGTTGAGAATGGGTAACAAAATGGCCATCACAATGACAAGAACCACGGCCGCCATCACCAGTAACATAAGCGGTTCGAACAAGCGTACCAGCGTTGTCACGACTCGCTCCAGTTCCTGTTGTTGATAATCTGCGACCTTCGCCAACATGGCGTCCAGTTCTCCACTTGATTCGCCGCTTGCAATCATGTGCAGAAACATGGATGGGAAGCTCCCCGTTGATTCAAGTGCCGCACGCAAACTTGAACCCTCGGTTACACGCTGAACCGCATCGGATAAGCGTTGCTTCATCCATTCATTACTGACCACTTCGGATGCAATCGTCATCGCATCCACCAAGGGCACCCCGCTTGAACTTAGGATAGAGAGCGTACTCGCGTAACGCGCCGCATTCGACCCACTAACGATTCGTCCGATAAATGGGATGCGCACGGTACGTTTATCCCAGCTTTGACGGATATCGGGACGTGCAAGAAGCCATCTAACACCTGTCTCTTATACACAT
>CAXDSX010000219.1:0-4082 GCA_963992075.1 uncultured Pseudomonadales bacterium
CGCCGGCGCTCGATCCCACTCAGCTTTATCCGCCTGGCGATTGGCATTCTTATACAACTCATAGGTCACGATTTGCACCGCCATCGCAAGATTTAGAGTCGGATAATTGGGCGACGCCGGAATTTGAAGGTGCAACTGGCACTTTGCCAGTTCGGCATTGGTAAGCCCACTTGATTCGCGACCAAACAAAATAGCGACCGGTTTGCCGCCGGCTGCCCCGTCCGCCAGATTTCTCGCCAGTGTTTCTGGATCAATCAAAGGCCACGGCACACGGCGTGTTCTCGCACTAGTACCCACGACCAAACCACACGAACCAATCGCAGCACCTATATCGTCAACGACGATAGCCTCATCAAGTATGTCTGTGGCACCCGCCGCACGCCAGTCGGCCTGAGGATCGGGAAACCGTACCGGGCGAACGAGTATCAACGAGGACAATCCCATCGTCTTCATCGCGCGCGCCGTCGCGCCGATATTTCCGGGGTGATTCGGTTCAACCAGCACAATATGAATCTCGTTGTTCCTGCGTTCCGACATCAAAGAAACTCAATTTCGATCTCTGCTAGCATACCGCGCCCAAATGCGGTGGCGAGGACCCTACCGTGCAGCCAATGGTCAACATCGCTTTGCGGGCTGCCCGCCGCGCCGGGCAAATCATTTCCCGAGCTGTCGATCGTGTGGATGAATTGTTGGTCGAAGAGAAGGGTCGCAACGATTTGGTCTCTGACATCGATCGAAACGCAGAAGCCGTCATCATCGAGACGATCCAAAAAGCCTACCCGGACCATAGCATCCTCGCTGAAGAGACGGGATTTCACGACGCCGATGGAGAATTTCGATGGGTCATCGACCCGTTGGATGGCACGACAAATTTCCTTTACGGGATACCTCACCACTGCACATCCATCGCGATTACTCAGGGAAACGTAGTCCTTCACGGAATCACCGTGGATCACCTTCGTAACGAAGAATTTACGGCCTCACGCGGCGAAGGCGCTTATTTGAATGGTCGGCGCATTCGAGTAACCGGTTCAACATCATTGAGCACGTCAATCATGGCGAGCGGAATACCTTGGCATGCCCTCAAACGGCACGCCCCAGCATACCAGGCAATGTATCGGGAATTTATCGGGGTCACACGCGGAGTCCGACAAATGGGATCGGCCGCCCTCGACCTCGCTTATGTTGCTGCTGGAAGGATCGATGGTTGCTTCGAGATCGGCCTCCAGGAATGGGACACCGCTGCGGGTAGCATCCTTGTGCGCGAAGCCGGTGGCTTCGTCGGAGATATCGCCGGAGGCGACCGTTTCTCGGAAACCGGCAATATCGTGGCCGCCAACCCAAGAATCTTTAGAGAAATGTTGCGGAGTATTCGGGCAGTCGTTAAGACATCTAACGATCCTGACCTTGCTTTGGGCTAACTTGTTCTAGGGCACGTTGTCGGCAGGTTCTTTTTCAGGCACCGCAAGATCCTGACGGCTAAGCTGCAGTATCAACAACGTAGTCGCCGCGACATAGATTGATGAATAAGTCCCAATTACCACACCGATGGTCAGAGCGCGTGCAAAACCAGCGATTTGTTCACCCCCCGCCAACAGCAAAGCGGTAAGCACGAGTAACGTAGTCAACGACGTCACGAGAGTTCGGCCCAATGTCTGATTCAGTGAATAATTAATTATTTCCGACGGTGTACCTCGGCGTGTGCTACGGAAATTTTCTCGTATTCGATCGGACACAACGATCGTATCGTTTAGCGAATACCCGATTACCGCCAGCAGTGCAGCAAGCTCAGGAAGGTTAAAAGTCCATTGAAATACCGCAAAGGCACCGATCGTAATGATCACGTCATGAATTAACGCAGCCACCGCCCCAAGCGCGAACTTTCCAGTGAACCGAATCATGATATACACCATGATCATGCCTAAGGCTGCGAGCAGCGCGAGTCCGCCATCTTCGGTCAGCTCCTCACCCACTGCTGGTCCGACAAACTCAGAGCGTCTTATCTCCGCCGTTCCAACACCAAATTCCAACTCCTCTCTTATCTGATCGCCCAAGGTCGACTGACTGCCCGTGCCGACGGCAACATTGTTAGGAGGTACTCGGATCAAGATATCCGTCTCAGAACCAAAATTTTGAACGACCGCGTTGGAATAACCCGCTTCATTCAATACGTTCCGGACTGCAGCTGGCTCTACCGCTTCATCGAAGCTAACTTCGATCAATGCGCCGCCGGTAAAGTCGAGACCCCGATTTACTCCTTGAACCACGAGCGCGACGACAGAGCCCACCAAAACCACGCCTGAGAAAATCAACGCAAGATGACGTTTGCCCATGAAGTCAATGGTCATTAGATCCAAACCTGCTGGACTTGGCGACGCCCGTACACAAGATGCACGATGCCGCGAGAGACAAAGATAGCCGTGAACATTGACGTCAAAATACCGATAGAAAGAGTTACAGCAAAACCAGCGACCGGACCACTCCCAATGCTGAGCAAAATGAGTGCGACCAATAACGTCGTGATATTTGCATCCAATATCGTGAGAAACGCTCGACCATAGCCTGCTTGTATCGCGACACTCGGCGCAGATTGAGCAAGTTCCTCACGTATGCGCGAAAAAATCAGAACATTCGCGTCCACGGCCATTCCGACGGTCAAAACAATTCCAGCAATACCCGGTAACGTCAGCGTTGCGCCGAGTAACGACATGACGGCAACGAGTACCGTCAGATTCATGGTAAGAGCAATATTCGCGACCAATCCAAAGACCTTGTAATAAAAGAGCATGAACAACAGCACTAGGACGAATCCAATCACCACCGCGCGAACGCCTCGTTCAATATTTTCCTCTCCTAGAGAAGCTCCTACCGTGCGTTCCTCGACAATGTACATCGGCGCAGCCAACGCTCCGGCTCGGAGCAATAACGCCAAATCACGCGCTTCCGACATGGATAGCCCGGTAATCCGGAAGCGGTACCCAAGCGCCGCCTGAATGGTTGCCACACTAATTAACCGGCGTTCCTCTCGAATACTACGTTTTTCAACCACCTCGCCATTAATCACCTCACGCGCGATCACCGGTTTTTGTTCGATGAAGATAATTGCCATCGAGTGCCCGATATTTGGACCGGTGGCTCGATTCATGCGCTCCCCGCCATCGCTATCAAGTTCGATGTTTACTTGGGGAAGACCTGTCTCAGGATCAAGACCCTGGTTTGCATTAATAACGCTGTCTCCAGTAACAATATTTGCGCGCTGCAGTCTTCGGTCTCGGCCTTCATAGGGCATGACTTCCAATGACGAGGGCCGATCTTCGGGCTTGGCAACCAATCGAAACTCCAAGGTCGCAAATTTATCCAGAAGACGCTTGGCCTCAGAGCTGTCTTGTACCCCAGGCAAATCAATGACTATTCTCGACCGTCCAAGACGTTGGACAAGCGGTTCAGCAACTCCAAGTTCGTTGATTCGACTGCGCAATCCCGTGAGATTCTGCTCGATCGCCACATCCTCAATGGTCGCGAGCATATCGTCGCTGATACCAATCTCTATAGCGGGACTACCCTGTGACTCGGACGCGACGATCGAGTCATATTCGTTCGTGCTCCGCATACGTCGCAACGCGTTATCGCGCGTCGTCTCTGTCGCAAAAGGGATACGCACGAGATTGCCTTGAACCATGTTCCCCGACGCACGATAACGAATGTTCTCTTGCCTCAGATAGTTGGTTGCCTTCTCTGCCTCGTCAGCAAGGGCTTTCGCGATGGCCGACTCCATATCGACTTCCAAGACGAAATGAATGCCTCCAGACAAATCGAGGCCTAACGTCATCGGTTGTGCGCCAAGCTCTTGAAGCCAAGCGGGCGTTGTCTGCGCGAGATTAAGCGCGATCACAAACTGACGATCACGGCCCGGAGGATTAAGACGCTCATCCAATATGGACTGCGCCCTGAGCTGATCTACGTCGGAGCCAAGGCGGATGCGTCCACCTTTGCCAGTCGCGTTTGACGCCTTAACGCGGATACCCTCGTCAGCCAGAATCGCTGCCGCCCCCGTCATGAAAATAGCACCAATTGATAAATCA
>CAXDSX010000220.1:0-4028 GCA_963992075.1 uncultured Pseudomonadales bacterium
GTCGCGGTGGTCGCAGAGAATTCACCCGCTCGATGTAGTCCATCAAACCGTTCTCTTCATCGCTTGAATTCGATAGCTAGTTGCATGTTCGTCCTCACCCACGCCGATTGCACAACTGAAGCATACTGCAATCGTTTGAATACCCAAGTCTCATCCCTAACTCTCCGACCTCGTAATCTCGGTGAGCTTTCGGTTTGAATGATCCGAAGGCCTATGACAAGTTGATCCTGCATGTTGGTGTCCCCCAACACCAGAAAGCCTTCTTTAGGGTCAGCCGCCGTGACGCGGAAAATGAATTAGGACTATATTGGTTTCAGTTATGAAAGGGCTTTGATCATGAATTCAGTTTTTCCCCAAACATGGCTTAACCGCGACGAATCAATGGAAGACCTAGGTTTCCGCCCGTCCGACCTTTCAACCGCTCAACGCAACGAAACCAATTTCGATCGAATTAGTCGTATATCGGCTCTCGTGTTGTTGCTCCTTGCATCGAAACTGGTATTTGCGCACGGAGGTGTCAACGCGAGCAACGCCGACAGCAGTCGAGCCATCGAGTTTCCAGATACCGAAAAATACATGACGTTAACTGTCGATCTCCACACGCACAGCGTCTTTTCCGACGGGCATGTCTGGCCGAAAATTCGCGTGGCAGAGGCGCTACGTGACGGCCTCGACGCGCTCGCCATCACTGAACACCTCGAATACCAACCTCACCGGGCAGATATCCCACACCCCGATCGAAATCGAGCCTACGACGACGCGAAAGCCGCGGCACAAAATTCAGAGTTAATCGTCATCCGTGGAAGTGAAATTACCCGAAACGCGCCGGCAGGCCACGTCAATGCCGTTTTTCTGGACGATGCCAATAAACTCCTTAAGGTGGATAACCCACCCGCCAATTCCGGCGACGTCTCAGGATACGCCGCAGCAGCCATGCAATGGCCCGCACAGAAGGCGATAGAAGCAGCGAACGCACAACAAGCCTTCCTGTTCTGGAATCACCCTTGGTGGACCCGACAGCAACGCGATGGCATTACGCGCATCAATGCCTTCCATGCAGACAACGCGAAAAACAGGCTTTTGCACGGCATTGAAATAGCCAATGGCAGCACCTACTCCGAAGAGGCATTTCAAGTCGCACTCGATCACGGGCTCGCACTTATTGGGGTTTCTGACGTCCACGACCTGATCGATTGGGATTACCAACCCCATAAGGGCGGTCACCGGCCAGTAACGTTGGTCTTCACCAAAGAAAAAAGTGCGACTGCCATCCAGCAAGCGCTATTCGCGAATCGGACCGTAGTTTGGTTTAAGAATCTCTTGATTGGACGTGAAGAACACCTGTTGCCCCTGCTCAAGGCGAGCTTGAGCATCTCAAAGCTCAACTATCGACCAGAAACCTCTGTCGCCGAAGTCACTGTAACCAATGCCTCCGACGCCGATTTTGACCTTCGATACGTGGGCGATTACACGTTCATGTTTAGCGCGGATCGGATTCGAATTCCCGCGCACGACACGGTCACGTTACTGATCAAACCGGGCCGCACACTCGATAGTTTGGATCTAGAATTCATCGTTGAAAATGCGTTGGTCGCACCGGGCGAACATCCCAGTATTCTCTTGAGGGTCTCGCGTTAGTTCGACCAGATGACGGTCTCGTACGCCGCGTCTGGCAACTTGTCGATCGTGTAGTCCACGGCAATCGGTGATTCGATGAGCGCCGGCCACAACGGTTCTACCATCTGGCTATCAAGTTGATACAGTGTCTCGCGCAAGGCCGTAAGTTTTCGACCGTATTCCTCGCGCTGGCTCAGATTAACTTGCTCGGTGGGATCTTCGTTTAAGTTGAAAAGCCAGTTCTTGCCGTTTTGCTCTTGCAACTGAAGTTTCCAACCATCGTGTAACACAACTTTGTACCCTCCAGTCCGCCAAAATATGGGCCGGCTAAGCGTTCGTTGTGGTTGTTGCAACGCGTAATCAAGAATATTCACGCCATCGATGACCCGGTCGCTTGGCGGCTTAACACCCGCAGCAGCAAGTGCAGTGGAAAAAATATCAACGTGAGCAACGGCCGACTCGTACTGACTCCCAGCAGCGATCTTCGCCGGCCAACGAATAAAGTACGGCGTATGAATGCCGCCTTCGAAAAACGTGATCTTCCAACCTCGGTATGGTTTATTCAAATTAGGCAGGCCGACGTAACTGGCACCACCGTTGTCGCTGGTAAAAATAACGATCGTGTTGTCGGAAAGTCCATGAGCCTCTAGTGCCTTGAGCACCTCCCCGATCCCACGGTCCAAACCACGAATCATGGCGGCGTAGGTCCGCTCAGTATGATTGGCGATATGATGAAGAGCATCGTAATCGTGCTTTTCTGCTTGCAAGGGCGTGTGCGGAGCGTTGTAAGCAAGGTACAGAAAGAACGGGCGATGGCGATTGGCTTCAATGACCCGAACAGCTTGACGGCTAAGGTAATCGGTCATATGGGAATCCGGCTTGAAGCGGCTACCATCATTGAATTTCACCGCGTACTTAAGATTGGCCCACAGAAACTTATCGATGGGATCAAAGTCCTGCTTTGAGTTGACGACTTGAAGGTCGTCTTCTTCCATAAACATTGCTCCACCTGGCAGAAAACCAAGGAATTCATCGAACCCCTGTTCGTTTGGCGTCATGCCCTCGCCCCCACCCAAGTGCCATTTGCCCAGTGCGACCGAGTGGTAGCCCCTTTGCTCTAACATTTCCGGTAACGTCAGCTCCGAGCCCGGTAGTCCCAAGTCCTGTGAAGGCGGGTAGTTGACGGCATTTTCAGCAATGTAGTTGTCTCCGGCGATCAGCTCTGCAAATTGAGGTGTCGCGGGGGTAAATTCGAACCCCACTCGAGTTGCGAACCGACCCGTCAAAAGCGCCGCTCGAGACGGTGCGCAGGTGCCATTTCCAGCGTAGCCGTTGGTGAATTGGAGACCTTCAGTAGCGATCGAATCAATATTTGGAGTCGGCACACTACCTGCCGAGATTCCGCCCCCATAAAAAGTGATGTCGTTGAATCCTAGATCGTCCGCCACGACTAGAACGATGTTTGGAGGAGACGATGTCCCTGACGATCGATCGGGTCCCCTCTCCCAGGTAACTGGCCGGTTGTTTCCGACTGGATCCATAACACCCGAGATAATGCCTGGGAGGTAGTACCAGTACTCCGAGAACAAATAGCCACCGATGGCTGCCGCAACACCGAGTCCGATCAGGATTCTTCTCATGCCCTACTCATTGAGTTTCGTACTCCGAATCCATCCGATGATGCACTGAGAACGAAAAAGGTGCACCACCCCGCCCGAGAACGCTAGCCACGAGCTACTTTCTTGAAGTTAAACCGAATCACAAGAGCGCAGCTCTTGCGCCAGAACTCCTCCAGCGTCCATTGTCAATCCATCTTTTTTCATTGCTCCTCCATCGATTGAGAGTTCAATGGGCTTCCTCTTCGTTTGATCTGTTAGGAGGATCACTTACCGGTTAGGCCAGCGAGTTTCATACCGTGAAACTTTTTCGCGCCACTTCGAGAAATACAGTGACCCTGCCAACTGTGTCGGAGAGTGGCAGAACGGTGTAGGGGCGATGTCTGCCGGAATCGCCCGCTACCCAATCCATCCGCACCCACCTTCGATCAAGGCCCTTTGCCTATGGTGTAGACACCAAGCCTCTGTCAATGCATGTTAGCCAATCACCTCGGAAATACCCGAATCGTCGACGACGGGTACCACCTCGAAAGAAATTAAGTGCGTCCACTCTTGCATCCACTTTCCAATCGCGATCGCATCGTCGGACTCCACGAGGATGAATCCGGTCAAGCCTTCGACAGCGTGATAACGTCCTAGCATCGTGACGCCTTCACCCGGCAGTCCGCCCGTTTCCTTAAATTGCGCTTGAATCTCGTCTCGATCGTCCGGGGCAAATTCGTAGGTCTGTCTCTTATACACATCTGACGCTGCCGACGAATAGAGAGGTGTAGATCTCGGTGGTCGCCGTATCAT
>CAXDSX010000221.1:0-4019 GCA_963992075.1 uncultured Pseudomonadales bacterium
AATGATACGGCGACCACCGAGATCTACACCTCTCTATTCGTCGGCAGCGTCAGATGTGTATAAGAGACAGCATCAGCGTACTTTCATCATCAAGGTGATCGATCGGGAGTCGACCATCACGGTCACGAAAAAGCTGGCCGAGCTCAGCCAAACGCTTGGGATCGAGCGCGACGTCCGTTAGCTCCAAATAGTTGTTATCAAGCTCCTCAACTGTAAACCCGTACGCGCGGGGACGCAGTCGAAGTCTGCTATGAAGCGAAGCCACCGTTTCCGCGACGAAAGACTCGGCCACTGCTCGCTTTAGAGCTTGTTCAGTATCCTCCGCTGGACGCTCGACGTATTCGAGCATGACTTGGGAAGCCACCAGTTCAGCAAGGCTGAAGGCTAAGTCGTAAAGCTCGATTTGGACGTCATCGATAGCACGACCTTTGAGATGTCCACAGGCTCGATCGAAGAGCTTCCACGCAGCGTCGAGGTGTTTTTTGGCGAGGTCCATTTCGGCGCCGATTCTACTGCATAATGGCAATCAGTTAGTTTTGTTTCGCCGGCAGCCAACGCGCTCTCACGGTGAACCGCGATAAGGGAGTGCCACCATATGCAGCTATTGAACGATGTTCGCGTATTGGATTTTGGGCGCTACATCGCAGGTCCATTTTGCGCTGCTTTGCTAGGTGACCTCGGAGCTGACGTCATTCGAATAGAAAAGGTCACCGGGAGCGAAGATCGATTCACCTCGCCGGTCTCGCGAAATGGAGACGGTGCGAGTTTCATGCAGCTTAACCGAAACAAACGAGGTCTGACGCTCAATCCGCGAACGCCGGAAGGCCGTCAAATCTTGGATCGACTGATTCCGACAACCGATGTTGTCATCGCTAATCTACCTCCCGATACCCTCGCTTCGATGGCTCTCGATTACGAAAGCCTACGCCAGCAACAACCCAACATTATCCTGACAACGAGTACCGCCTTTGGCGCGTCAGGTCCGTACGCGCAGCGGGTTGGGTTTGACGGCGTGGCACAAGCAATGTCAGGGAATATGCACATGACGGGCAATGCCGAGGAGCCAACAAAAAACTATTTTCCCTACGTCGATTTTACGACGGCGAGCTTAAACGCCATGGCGACCCTTGCCGCGATCATTCATCGCAACAAGACCGGCGAGGGTCAACACGTTCAAGGGTGTCTTCTCGCTTCCGCTCTATCTATCGCCAACGGCACGCTGATTGAACAGGCATTGCTCCAAGCGAACCGGTCGGGGACCGGAAACCGCGGACAAACTTCCGCCCCGTCAGACACCTTCCAAACGAAAGACGGTTGGATACTCGTTCAAGTCGTAGGTAACCCTCTTTATGAGCGCTGGGCTCACCTGATGGGCGAAGACTTATGGCGGACGGACCCCAAATACGCAACTGACGAATCCCGGGGAATACACGCGCTCGATATCAGTGACCGGATGCAGAGTTGGACCGGCGCTCGAACGACCGCGGAGGCGATAACCGAACTCGAAGAAGTGAGAATTCCTTGCGCGGAAGTTCTAACGCCGCAAGGAGCCCTTGATAATGAGCAAGTCCAAGCAATGGGGTTCCTCGAAGCCGTAGAATACCCGGGAATTGATATCGCCGCACCCATCGCCACGATGCCGATGGACTTCTCAACACTTGATGTCAGCATACGTCGTCGCGCACCGACCCTGGGCGAACACACCAACGAAATTCTCGAATCATTGGGGGTCGACAAAAACGACATCGCCACTTTCAAGAACGCGCGTGCAATATGAGTGTATCCATCATCCCGGTTCGCGAGAAATTCCTGGATCTACAACAAGAAATCGTTGATACGCTCTCGGAACTCGATCAAAGCACCGAGTTTCAGGGAAAAGATCTTGAGACATCGGGCGGCGGATTGTCGCGACCTCGCGTGCTTAGCAATGGTAAACACATCGAAAAAGCTGCCGTTCAATTCACGCATAGTTTTGGTCAGTCGCTGCCCCAGGCGGCAACGGATCGAAACCCAGACCTCCAAGGATTACCATTTCAAGCGACCTCGATCTCCGTCATCGTCCATCCCCGCAATCCGCACGTACCCACCACACACATGAATCTTCGATTTTTCTTCATCGACTCCGATGACCCCGTCTGGTATTTCGGTGGCGGTTTCGATCTCACGCCCTATTACCCCTACCCGGAAGACGTTATCCAATGGCACCAAACCGCACGTTTAGCCTGCGGTTCCGACGAACGCTATCGGAAACTCAAATCACAATGTGACGAATACTTTTTCCTACCTCATCGTGATGAATCGCGCGGGGTGGGCGGGCTCTTTTTCGATGATTGGAACGAAGGGGGATTTGAATCCAGCCGCTCATTCGTATCAGCCGTTGGCGACGCTTTCTTGCTGGGTTACAAACCAATTTTTCTGCGTCGACACAACGCGACTTGGAATGAGGATGAAGAGCAATGGATGCTCATGCGACGGGGCCGGTACGCCGAGTTCAATCTCGCCATCGACAGAGGTACACGTTATGGCTTGCAGTCGGGGCGAAGTATAGAAGCCGTGCTTGCGTCGCTTCCCCCGCGCGCGGTTTGGAAATACGACTATCACCCCGAACCCGGGTCACGCGAAGCCGAATTAATTCTCAACTACCTACGACCGAAAGATTGGCTCGAAGACCTCGATAAACCCGTGGACGCGCCTCTGTAGTTAAATAGAATAAATTTATATATTTCAATTGTTTAAGATATTTACCTCGATCTATAAATAGGTCGATATACCAGTCTCCAGAGCGCGTTAATCGGCGCCCCAAAAGAGACGGGGCATCAAGGTCTGACCAACAATCTATCCTCCACCTTGAGCACTCCCTTGACTCCGGCGACCAGGTCCTTAGCCAAAAGACGCTCTGAGTGGGACCGAACCCTTCCGAAGAGCGTCACCACGCCCCTATGCACGTCAACGTTGATACGCCTTGCCACAATGTCCGCCTCTTTGATCAGGCGGACTTTGACGATTGCATGAATTCCGCGATCATCGGTAAATTCTCCGATCGTCCGTCCTTCAGAACCCACCATGTAATTTTGGCATCCGGATAACGTGAACGCCCCAACTAAACAAACAAAGCCCAACCTAATCAATTTGGTTACTCCATACCCGACGTCATGACAAACTGCTCTAATACTACAAGGTCGTATCAGCCGCTATCTTCGCAATCAACCATATAGGATTCTCATGAGTGAAACCCCGACCCTAGTCACCAGCGGTTTACGTTTCCCCGAAGGCCCAATCGCCATGCCAGATGGCTCAATCATCTTGGTGGAAATCGAGCGTGCGACCCTTACTCGTGTTCTACCGGACGGCAATACCGAAGTCATCGCCGAGATCGGCGGAGGTCCTAATGGCGCTGCAATGGGACCCGGTGGCTACTGCTATATCTGCAATAACGGGGGCTTCAATTGGATTGAAAGAAATGAACGCATTTTCCCTGGAGAACAGGCTGAGAATTACCAAGGCGGACGCATTGAGCGGGTAAACCTCGAAACAGGTCAAGTTGAAACGCTCTACACACATGCGGGTGACGTTCCGCTGCGCGGGCCAAACGACCTCGTTTTCGACCGATCCGGGGGTTTCTGGTTCTCCGATCACGGGAAAAACCGGGCACGGGATCAAGACCGCACCGGTGTTTTTTACGCCCACGCCGACGGCTCAAGTATTGAAGAAGTCATTTTCCCGTTAGAAAGCCCGAACGGTATTGGGCTCTCACCCGACGAGAACGAACTTTACGTGGCTGAAACTCCAACGGGACGACTCTGGGCATTCCCGCTCGCGGAACCAGGTGTATTGAAACGCGCACGGGCGGACCGACCCGACGGCGGGCGTTTACTACAAGGTCGGAACAGCTATTTCCTGTTCGATTCGCTTGCCGTCAACGCAGAGGGAGGCGTTTGTGTGGCGACCCTCATCGAGGGTGGTATCACCACTGTCTCTTATACACATCTCCGAGCCCACGAGACCGAGGCTGCTCTCGT
>CAXDSX010000222.1:0-4007 GCA_963992075.1 uncultured Pseudomonadales bacterium
GAGATGTGTATAAGAGACAGATTGAGCACCCACCGAATGCTGTCGTCATCGTCAACTACCCAAACGATTAGTTTAGCCATGACCAGTTTGCTCGAGCGGTAGGTATATGTGGAAGGTCGTTGAACCGGGAGAGCTTGCGCAGTCGATAATGCCACGGTGTTGATCGATAATCGCTTGTGTCAGGGGTAAACCCAGACCATGGCCGTTGCCTTTCCTGGTAACCAGGGGAAAGAAAATTTGATCCACGATGTCAGGGGGGATCCCTGGCCCGTTGTCACTAATCGCGATCCTGAGGACTAGCGGATGTATGCGCTTTCCAATGGTGAATCTGTGCACGACGCTCGTCGTTAAGGTGATTATCGGGTTATTGACCTCCTCGAGGGCGGCACGCGCGTTTCGCACGATGTTTAGATTTGCCTGGACCAGCTGTTCGGCATCGGCTTGTAAATCAGGAACACTAGGATCGTAGTCGCGTACAAATTCCACAGCTTCATCGCTCGGACGACTCGACTTCATGTCAGCTGTTTCTAGTGCGATCACGCGTTCCAGAATCTGGTGGATATTGACCTCGGTGAACGTTGGTGGCCGGTCCGGGCCTAGCAGTCGATCCACCAAATTTCGCAAACGGTCAACCTCGCCCAGGATGACCGCGGTGTATTCGTGTTGTTCACTGGTAAGTTCTGCCTGTAACAGTTGAGCCGCTCCACGGATACCCCCGAGGGGATTTTTTATTTCGTGGGCAAGGCCACGCACGAGCTCGCGAGTCGCGCGTTGAGTGGTTCGGTTTTGATCTTCACGGTTAATTTGTTTGAAACGGTCAAGTGGCTCAATTTCAATGAGCACGCGACCATCTTGTAGCGGTGATATCGAGTAGTTCGCTGTGACTCTTTCTCCATTCGACATTATCAGTAACGACGTTTCACGTTTCGTGAACGGCTGATCGGAGGCTAGGTTCGTTCTTAATGCTTTTGGTTCTAGGTGCGGATCTTTGAATAAATCTTGGAAAGGCGCTCCGAGAGACCGGGATAGACTTTGACCGCAAAGCGATTGTGCGGTTTGGTTTAGGTAAAGCACAGATAACTCTTGGTCCAGAACGACCACGGCCGCTTTGAGGTGGTCAAGGATATTGCTGGAGTCAGTTGACATGAATGCGAGAGGACAACGCCCTTTAATTGTGCGAATTGTCGAGGGGGTTAAACGAAATCGTGCGAGAAACGGGTAGCATTACTCATGTACTTTTTGTTGAGCCTTTATTTGTATGCCCCTGGGCACATACGATACCTTTGCACCAAAATAGAGCATTAGGGTTGTGCAGTCAATGCAGATTAGTATGTGCCCTAAAATGGTGCGTTCCGGATTGTTAGGATAGTACGAAACAGCAACCAAACCATCGACGGACTCGACGTTACGCTTATTAGGATACCCGAATCATGAGATGGATATCATCGCGGATGTACATGGTTTTGATGACGGTGTGGCCGTGCACTCGACACCAAGCTGGAATGTCTTCGAGCGAACCAGGGTCCGTTGTCAGCACGGTGAGAATTGTTCCTGGAGTCAGGTTCTTGATGCTCTCTTGTGTACGAATTACGGGTAGGGGACAAAGAAGTCCGCGGGCATCGACGGTCTTCATCGGTTGGTTATGATCCGACATGCCAACTGGATTCGAGTTGGTGCGGCGCCAGCGGGACTACCTCAATATCTTGGTTTACGCCACTTGCCGACGATACAGTCACCAACACCTTGTCGGCGTACCGTCCTTGACTGTATCTGGCCACAATCCGAGCCGCGAGTTCGGTGTCCGTTGTGTTCAGATGACCGTCGATGAGCGCGAGCGGCCCTGGATGGTTGGTGACGGAGAGGTGCGTGAAGCGATTGCGATAACCAGCTAAGAATCTATTTTCGCCTTCCTCGCGACCGATGATTAATTTGAAGTGTGGCTTGGGACGTATATGCCTACCGATTTTAAGCAGCATAATGTCGTCCAATTGGTAATCCCTGGAATCTCTAGCCTCCCAAAGATCGCGGAGTTTGTTCGAATAGGTTTCATCGGTGAGAAAACAGCACCCGCCCGCAGGTTGGGCGTAATCGCTAAACCCAAAATTTTCTGCGAGCGCCATTTGTGGCTTCCGATTGCGTCCGTGAAATCCGAACAATTGTTCACGATTTACCCAGCCTTCTCGTTCCGGAAGGGTCGGGGGTAAGTGGAGTGCGGATAGAGGTCGAAGAAGCCTATCGTTTGCGCCCGATTCTTTCGCAATGATCGGCATTGTTTCACGGCGTTGGGATTTGGGTCGTTGGCCGATTACTTCTCCTGTTACAACGAAATCGAAATCCAGGTCATCTATCAAACCAAGTTCTAGGGCTTTACCCACCATGAAGATTTTGCAGTCCAGACATGGGTTGAGATTTTGACCGTACCCATGCCGGGGATTCAGAACGATGTCTTTGTATTCTTCGGAGATATCGATGATGTGCAGTTTGATACTGAGCTGTTCGGCCACCCACAATGCGTTGTTACGTTTGGGCTTAGTGTGTGTGCGATCGCGAATGGCATGGGTATGTCCTTCGACGCAAAACCCCGTGAAAAAGTTAACTCCTTCGACATGAACGCCGTGATCTTGTATGACTCGAGTGGCGAGCATCGAGTCGAGTCCGCCTGAAATGAGCGCGACTGCGCGGCGCTGTTGTCGAGGGATTGAGCCCATGGATGGTATTTTAAGCGAAATTCTGATGTGGCCGGACGATTGAAAGCGCTACTGCAACGGGTGACCAAGGCTCGGGTAATTACAGCGGGCGACCTTGTCGCCAAAATTGATTCAGGATTGTTGATTTTTCTAGGCGTCGTCCGCGGTGACGCGAAAGAAACGGCCGAATGGATGGCGCGTAAGACTCTCTCAATCCGCATTTTTGATGACGAAAATAAAATCATGAACCGGTCGGTACTCGATGTCGGCGGAAGTTTATTGGTGGTGTCTCAATTTACGCTTGCTGCCGATACGACTCGCGGTAGTCGGCCCAGTTATAGCGCTGCCGCAGATCCTGACGAAGCCGAACAATTATACGAGCACTACGTCGCGGCGTTGCGCCGCGCAACTAATCAAGTTGAAACCGGATCGTTTGGTCGGGATATGCAGGTTACGCTAGAAAATGATGGGCCGGTTACGATTCTTCTCGACCACGGGTAGCGAAACGGGATAGTACGATTCCAAGTTCAAATAGCACCCACATCGGTACGGCCAACAGAACTTGGGAGATTATATCGGGGGGCGTTAAGAGCATGCCGAGAAAGAAGCACCCGACCAACACATAGGCTCTCTTATTGGCCATTGATTCGGGCGAAGCGAAGCCTGCCATTACCAATAGAACTGTTGCGATGGGAATTTCAAAAGCGAGACCGAACGCGAGGAACATCTTAACGATGAAATCCAGGTAGGGACTGATGTCGGTCATCCACGTTACGAATTCCATGTTGACGCTGGCAAAAAAACCAAAAACAAGTGGGAACACAAGGTAATAGGCGAACGCCGTGCCCAGGTAAAAAAGGGCAATACTGGATATGAGCAACGGAATGGCAAAATGTTTCTCCCGTAAATAGAGACCTGGAGCGACGAAACTCCATGCCTGATGCAGAATCACGGGCATCGCAAAAAAAATGGCCGCCAAGATCGCTAGTTTAAACGGCGTCAAGAAAGGCGAAGCGACGTCGGTTGCGATCATAGTACCGCCGTTGGGAAGGTGTGCCAGCAGGGGCGAGGCTATGAATTCGAAAATGTGGGTGTTGAAGTAAAAAGTCGGTACAAATAGCAGGACGACCATCAACAGGGACTTGAGAATGCGGCCACGTAACTCGAGCAGGTGGGAAAGAAAAGGTTGTTCATCGTTGTCGACAGCCCGATCGTGATCAACTGCAGTGTTTTCGTCGTCAGAATTGGCGGCCTCGTCAGCCACCGGCGGTTGCCCCCTCTTTGTTGTCCGTAGCCGCCTCAGGCGTTATCTGGGCGGTG
>CAXDSX010000223.1:0-3992 GCA_963992075.1 uncultured Pseudomonadales bacterium
GCCTTTTTTTGGTATTGTGCCGGCGTTGATGGACGAGAACGGCGTCATAATTGAAGACAAAGAGGCGTCCGGCAACCTCGTCATAAAGACGACATGGCCCGGTCAGATAAGAACCGTGTATGGCGACCATCAGCGCGTTATCGATACGTACTACTCCACTTACAAAGGGTTCTATTTCACGGGCGATGGTGCCCGTCGAGATCAAGATGGTTACTACTGGATCACAGGTCGCGTCGACGACGTAATTAACGTGTCCGGGCATCGTATGGGAACCGCGGAGGTCGAAAGTGCGCTAGTTCTCCACGAGGCCGTGGCCGAAGCAGCAGTGGTTGGTTTTCCTCACGAAATTAAAGGGGAAGGTATTTACGCGTACGTAACCTTGATGTCAGGCATTGAACCCACAAGCGATTTGCTCGGCGATTTGCTAGATCTGGTAAGAGCCGAAATTGGACCGATCGCCAAGCCCGACGTGATCCAGTGGGCTCCAGGGCTACCAAAAACACGATCTGGGAAAATCATGCGCCGCATATTGCGTAAGATCGCCGCAAACGAAGTGGATGATCTGGGCGATACATCCACGTTAGCCGAACCCAGTGTCGTTGCGGACCTATTGGACAACCGACCGCGGAACTAAACCTAAGGAGGACTTTAACCCGTACTTTCTATTTCTCGTATCGAAAGCTTGATTCGACCACGTTGGTCAACATCTAGAACTACCACGTCAACGTTCTGGCCTTCTTCCAGATAGTCTGAAACTTTTTCCACTCGCTCTTCAGCAATTTGAGAGATATGTAACAACCCATCTTTGCCTGGAAGGATGTTAATGAACGCACCGAAATCGACGATTCGTTCGACTCGTCCATTGTAAATTTTCCCGATTTCTGCCTCCGCTGTAATTTCCTCAACCATCGATACAGCCGCATTCTTTGATTCGGCGCTATCGGCATATATCCGAATGCTGCCATCATCCTCGATGTCGATATCCGCGCCCGTTTCTTCCGTGATTCCGCGAATTGTGGCACCGCCTTTACCAATCACATCGCGAATTTTATCCGGATGGATTTTCAACACGACCATCGAAGGCGCATTTTCTGATACATCTGCGCGTGGCTCCGAAATAACCTTACTCATCTCGCCCAAAATGTGAATTCTTGCATCGTGAGCCTGATTGAGCGCATCTTCCATGATGTTCTCTGTCACTCCTTGGATCTTTATGTCCATTTGCAAGGCTGTGACTCCTCGCATAGTTCCGGCAACTTTAAAATCCATGTCTCCCAAATGATCCTCATCGCCCAAAATATCAGTGAGCACCGCGTATCGATTTCCGTCTTTAACGAGTCCCATGGCTACTCCCGCAACAGCGTTGGAGATCGGAACGCCCGCGTCCATTAACGCCAGAGACGTACCACAAACACTCGCCATAGAACTCGAGCCATTACTCTCTGTAATTTCGGAGACGACTCGAAGCGTGTACGGGAAGTCATCGTGTTTGGGCAAAACGGCCGCTATACCTCGACGCGCCAGACGTCCGTGCCCGATTTCACGGCGCTTCGGCCCACCCATGAAACCAGCCTCGCCTACACAATAAGGGGGGAAGTTGTAGTGCAGCATGAAGTGATCCTTAAAATTCCCTTCCAAGGCATCGATCATCGCCGCGTCACGTAGAGGCCCGAGCGTCGTCACGACGATGGCCTGGGTCTCGCCGCGCTGAAACAACGCCGACCCATGTGTCTTAGGAAGCGTTCCAACTTCAACACTGATCGGTCGCACCGTCTTGAGATCTCGGCCGTCTATACGAGGTTCACCGTTCAAAACCCGCTCACGAACAATTTTCTTTTCGAGCTCGCCAAAGGCAGAGGACACATCTTTGGGATCACTTTCTCCGTTAAATCTAGCCACGGCATCGTCGCGAAGTTCGTGTACTCGTTTTTGCCGAGTCTTTTTATCCGTGACTCGATATGCCTCTCCAAGACCATCACCGAAAGCCTGTCTCACACTGTCCGCCAATTCCTCGTTCTCTATGGGCGGGGCAAATTCCCATGCTCCGTTCCCTACATCTGACGCCATTTCACTTATAGCTTTGATCGCGACTTGCATTTCTTGATGCCCAAAAAGCACCGCTCCAAGCATTTGATCCTCCGACAATTCGGCAGCCTCCGACTCAACCATCAGCACCGCCGACTCCGTTCCAGCCACAACCATGTTGAGGTTGGAATCCGCTAACGCCTCGTACCCAGGATTGAGCAGATATTGACCTTGCTCGAGCCCAACCCTTGCCGCACCGATCGGGCCCGCAAAAGGCACGCCCGAAATTGCCAGCGCAGCCGACGTCCCGATCATGGCGATAATGTCGGGATCCATATCCTTATCAACCGACATCACAGTGGGTATGACTTGTACTTCGTTCATAAACCCTTTCGGAAACAGTGGGCGGATGGGGCGATCTATGAGCCTGCAAGTGAGGGTTTCTTTTTCGCTGGGACGACCTTCTCGACGAAAAAAACTTCCTGGAATCTTACCCGCTGCGTATGTGCGCTCTTGGTAGTTAACTGTTAGCGGGAAAAAATCCTGTCCCGGATTTGCGTTAGGCATTGCGACCACGGTACAGAGAACTACCGTATCTCCCATACTCGCAACCACAGCACCGGACGCCTGTTTTGCGACGTTGCCCGCCTCTAGTGAAACTTTGTGTCCACCGTACTCAAACTCTTTCCTAATCTTGTTCAATTGCCTCTCCTATAGCGGGCTATCTTCTGAGTCCCAAACGCTCAATAAGCGCAGCATACCGTTCCCGATCCTTACCTCTGAGATAATCCAACAGTTTCCTTCTTTGACTGACCATCCGAATTAATCCCCGACGCGAATGGTGATCTTTCGTGTGATCACGAAAATGTTCCTGCAGGGAATTTATGTTCTGTGACAATAACGCTACCTGGACTTCTGGTGAGCCGGTATCGTTATCGCGTAATCGATATTCCTCTACGATCTTATTCTTTTCTTCGGCACTAAGAGCCATCAGATTTCTCCAATATGCTTAACAAAGATAAGGAGGGTGGAACCACGCATATTTACAGTTCCCGTCCTCCCAAAATCAGGCGGCGCGGAGCAATGCGACCGTCCTCCATAATTTCTCCCATCCCCAAAAACCAGTCATCATTCGAACATGACTCGCGTAATTGAACCCAACCTTCAGCAGGTGCATGCGGCACCAGAACGGGTTGACCTTGCCGAAGATAGTACGCGGAAGCTTCATTCAAGCGAACCGTCGGCCATTGACTTACCGCACTCGAAACTGGCGCGAGCAACTTTTCTAAATGACCCTCGGCCCTCGCACTTTCAATTTCGCCCAAAGTCACCAAATCTTCCTCCTTGAATGGTCCCGCCATGAGCCGGCGTAATTCCACAACGTGAGCCCCGCATTCCAGTTGTTCGCCGAGATCGTCCGCTATGGTCCTAACATAAGTGCCCTTACTGCAGTGCACCTGCAACGTCATTTCGGACCCCAGGAACGTTAACAATTCGATGGAATAAACGGTTATCCGTCGCGATTCTCTCTCGACCTCAACACCCTCTCGGGCATACTGATAAAGGGGTTTCCCTTGGTATTTAATCGCCGAGTACATGGAAGGAATCTGGTCGATCTCTCCACGGAAACCTTCCAGCGCTTGCCGGACACGATCCTCCGTAACATTTACGGTACTCCGCGTTTCAACTACGACAGCATCCGAATCACCACTTGCCGTTCGAATGCCCAATTTAAGTTTCACCCAGTATTTCTTGTCGGAAGTGAGCAAAAACCTGGAAAACTTGGTCGCCTCTCCAAAACACAGGGGCAACACTCCGGTCGCAAGTGGATCAAGGCTCCCCGTATGACCAACTTTGCGGGCTCCAAATAACGACTTAACACGTTGGACCGCCGTACTGGAGGTCATGCCCGGCGGTTTATCCAAGACAACAACGCCACTGACATCTCGACCTTTTCGACTACGACC
>CAXDSX010000224.1:0-3992 GCA_963992075.1 uncultured Pseudomonadales bacterium
CCACCAGCCTCGCGACTAGCCGCAACCTCCATGGCCGTCAGCAGCTGACCCGGCAACGGACCACCACCGGTAGCATCAAAACCCAGGGTCGCGCCGGTATCAGCCAGTGCGTCGATCAACCCCGCCATAAAATCGGGTTCGCTACTATCGCAAACGTGAGTAGCTCCTAACGACTCCAGCAATTCAACGTGTTCACGTTTTCGGACCACGTTAACGAGCGGCACGTCTTCGTTGACGCACAGTTTGACAAGCATCTGCCCAAGATTGGATGCCGCCGCCGTGTGAACTAACGCGGTATGTCCCTCGAGACGCATAGTGCCGACCATGCCTAAAACAGTCAGAGGGTTAACGAAGCACGATGCACCCTCCACCGCCGTCGTTCCTGCCGGCAACACCAAACATTGATCCACCCGAGTCACGCGGTACTGCGCGTACATTGCGCCACCGAGCGTTGCAACTGTTTTACCCATCAGGGACTGAGCCCGTTCCGAAGAACCTGCGCTCACCACGACACCCGCTCCTTCGTTGCCTGCCGGCAGCGATTGGTCCACCCGTGCAACGACCTGCCGCATCATGGCTTCCGGGATAGTGGCGGTTAGTACGCTATCGGATCCTGTTCCCGACAATGTTGCGGTGCTCATGTCCGCCATACCAAAAAGGAGACCGAGGTCCGACGGATTGATGGGCGACGCTTCGACTCGGATGACGACGTCGTCCTCGCCCGGCTTCGGCATGTCGACTTCGACAAGCGATAGCTCCAAATGACCTTCCTTGCGGACGGTCGAACACAATTGTAATGGCATGATATGGGTCCCTCCTGTCTCCATAATAAGCCAATAGCAGTGTCTGGCTAGCAACCACGTTTCGAGGGGTTAAAATTGATGCCCAACCTGTTCCAACGTTGCCATGGCCAACCTAGAGAAATTTCGAGAGGAAACCCGTGACTGGATAGAAATAAACTGTCCGGCAGGTGCTCGCGGGTCGGGCCCAGTGCCCTGGGGTAGCACCAAAGTCACACTCGACGATGCGTCCAAAGAATGGCTCGAGCGAATGGCCGGTCGCGGTTGGACCGTTCCATCATGGCCCACAAAGTACGGTGGGGCGGGGCTTTCCTCTGAACAATACAAAATCCTCATCGACGAATTAAAACGGATCAATGCACGTCCGCCTCTGACCGGTCGCGGCGTCAACTACATAGGGCCGACATTGCTGGAATTGGGTAGCGACGACCAAAAAGCCCGCTGGCTTCCAGGGATTGCCAAAGGCCAAGGCGGCTGGGCGATGGGCTATTCGGAGCCGGGCGCCGGATCGGATCTTGCCAGTCTTTCAATGCGGGCTACGCGGCGTGGAGATCACTACATCCTCAACGGTCGTAAGATGTGGACATCTGATGCCATGCAAGCCGACTACATCTTTGTGTTGGCACGAACCGCCCCGGACCAACCGAAGCACCAAGGAATCAGTTTGATCCTCGTTGACATGCAACAACCCGGAGTTCAGGTACGTCCCATACGTTTAATATCGGGCGCTTCACCGTTTAACGAGACACTATTCGAAGACGCGATCGCCGATGCTAGCGACGTTGTCGGCGGCGTTGACAACGGCTGGACCGTCGGGAAACGTTTATTGCAATTTGAGCGATCCACCCACGCCGGCATCAATACATCCGGCTCACAAGGAGGACGTTCTGACGCCAGCACGATGCCCAAACAAATTCGCCGTTACGCGAGAATTGTCGAAGGCCGTATCGCTGATCCCGCAATACGCGCTCGACTAATTCGATACGAACAAAACGATCTCGCACAACGACTTACGCAACAACGCGTGATCGAAGAAACGCGCGCTCATGCACCGGGGTTTGCTTCTTCGGCCGTCAAACTTAGCGGAGCCCTCAATATTCAAGATGGGGACGAGCTGCTCCTCCATGCTGCTGGAACACAAGGACTTGATTGGGACACAACCGAGTCATCAAGGGAAACATCGGAGATCACCAAGGCGTGGCTACGACAGAAAGCCCTAACCATCGCCGGCGGAACGAAGGAGATCCAACTGAATATCATCGCCAAACGCGTGCTTGGACTTCCCGACTGAGACGCTGACCAGTCGTTATAACGTCGCCCAATCCCGAACGAGTTCTCGATACGAAAGTCCCGTGCCACCGAACAGGTCAAGCGCGCTCCCCACAGTAAAATCAACGCGTCCCTTACCTATGCGTAGAATCGTTTCCAAATCCGAAGGGCTAGAAATCCCACCAGCATACGTAATCTGACCCGCCGCGACTTCGCTTACTACCGCCAACAATTGGCCATCGATGCCGGCGATTCGACCCTCTTGGTCAATGGCATGGATCAAAAACTCACTGCAATATTGGGACAACTCACCAAGCGTAGTCGCATCGATCGTGACGTCAGTTGGTGTCTGCCATCGGTTCGTCATGGCAACGTACTGACCGCTTTCCTCACGGCAACTAAGGTCAAGAACAAGCCGATCCCGTCCGACTTGATCTGCCAAAGACCCCAAACAATCAAGATCAAGACGTCCGTCAACAAAAATTGTCGACGTAACGATCACGGCAGCAGCACCAGCTTCAAGCCACGACTCAGCATTGCTAGCATCAATGCCACCGCCAACTTGCAGACCGCCGGGATAGCTCTCCAAAGCTTCACGCGCAGCGGCTTCATTGCCTGGTCCTAGCATAATCACGTGGCCACCCATCAACCCGTCGTCGCGGTACAGTCGCGCATATTCCGCCGCACGCTTGTCCGTATCAAAATTGGTAGCGGGGTCGCTACCATCTCTCAGCGTGTTCCCCACGATCTGCTTGACGCGACCATCGTGAAGGTCAATGCAGGGGCGGAAGCGCATCTTGCTTTCTAGGCGTATCGGGCGTCGACGGGTGCGCCCCTCGCCGCGTCATCGGCGGCAATGAGCGCATCCGTCAGTCGTTCAATCGCCATAGCCCGCGCACCAGCATCAGTCTCCGCCTGATTCTCACACTCATCGGGATCCACGATTAAATCGATAAGCTGGTCTTCCCGTTTTGAATTTCGCGTGTAGCGGTGAGTATCAGTGATCACGGTGCGTGTTTTTGCAGGAATCGGCGTCAAAGAAGCCACCACGGGTGCGATGTCGTCTTCAATGAGCACGGATTCTCGGACGCTAGCAGTCGCATCTTGGATCAACGGGTTCAAGGAATACCCCTGGATGCCGTCATAGCCTTGAATCCCGCATATCTCCATTAATGTGGGACCAAGATCGATACTAGATGCCAACGCGGCCGTTCGGTTCGGTTTCTGACCCGGAACCGAAATGACCATCGGCACATGCAACGTGCCGCGATAATGCATGAAGCCCTTCAGCATAAGGCCGTGATCGCCCATCATGTCGCCGTGGTCACTCGTGAACACGATGATGGTATTCCCTCGCTGATCGGTACGATCAAGATGGTCGAGAATGCGTCCGACCGCGTCGTCGATCATTTCAACCATTCCGTACGTCGCTGCGATCGCCTCTTGCACAAGCATATTACTTCCGCTTCCGCACGGTGAAACCCAATCCCGTTGATCACGCGGATGAATTTGTCGAAACCGACGAAGATGCTCGAAACAGTCGGCGCCCGAATCGAGGGACGTGGTCGGAATTTCCATGTCCGATGGCTCGTGCCGATCAAACCAGTCGCCAGGCGGCGTCATCGGGTGGTGCGGATCCGGGAACGAACACCAAGCGAGCCACGGGGAATTTTCCGCACGAGCTTCATCGATAAAGGCGACGGTTCGTTCAGCGACAAAGGATGTCGAATGGAACTCCGCCGCGTAGGGTGGTTGATAAATTTGCCACCACTCCGAAGACCGCTTCATGCCTGGCGCATCCGGGCGATAAGACGTTGTTAGGTCTTCGGGTCGTGCACCCTTATCCAGTGCCCAACGTAGATGATGACCGCTAGCTCTGTCTCTTATACACATCTCCGAGCCCACGAGACCGAGGCTGATCTC
>CAXDSX010000225.1:0-3990 GCA_963992075.1 uncultured Pseudomonadales bacterium
TCAAGCAGAAGACGGCATACGAGATCAGCCTCGGTCTCGTGGGCTCGGAGATGTGTATAAGAGACAGGTATGGAATATCTGCTTATCGGACGTCACCTCACCCGTGTGGATGGCGACGTTACGGTGTCGTATCACTTGTTTGATGTCAGTGCCGAGCGAGAGGTGAAGTCTGGCGAGATTACGGCTTCCCGAGACCGTGTGCGCGATATCGCACACCGAATCGCGGATGAGGTGTATGAAGAAATAACGGGGATTAGAGGGGCGTTTTCAACACGAATTCTGTACGTCCTGGTTGAAAATATTGGGACCTCGTATGCGCGTTACAAACTCGAAATGGCGGATTCGGACGGCGAACGTCCTCGTACTCTCTTTGAGACATCTGAACCTCTTTTGTCACCCAGTTGGTCGCCGGATGGTCAACGAATTGCCTATGTTTCATTTGAGACAGGTAGACCGGCGATCGTTATTCAGGAACTTGGGAGTAACTTTCGACAACGGCTCCCTCCTTATCCGGGTCTCAACGGTGCACCGGCTTTTTCGCCGGATGGGCGCGAGCTGGCGATGGTGCTGTCGAGGGATGGAAATCCCGAAATATATACGATGGAAATCGCGGTTCCTGGGCGCAGCCTTCGACGGGTGACGCGCCACGCATCGGCCATCGATACGGAACCAGCTTGGACGCCGGATGGGAAGAGTCTGATTTTCACCTCGGATCGAGGGGGTCGACCGCAGATTTATCGAGTGGATTTGCGGACGTCGCTGACCGAGAGGTTGACATACCAAGGTGATTACAATGCGCGTGCTCGATTGCTTCCTGACGGCCGCCATCTTGTGTATGTGCATCGACGTGAAGGCGTCTACCACATTGCTTGGCAAGATCTTGAGACTGACCAGGGTCCCCGGGTATTGACGGAAACGTCATTGGATGAATCGCCGTCGCTCGCACCGAACGGAACCATGTTGATATATGCGACGCAAGACCAGGGGCGGGGTATACTGGCCGTGGTATCCATTGATGGTCAGGTCAAGTACAAATTGCCGTCGGCGGCAGGGGAAGTCAGGGAACCATCCTGGTCGCCGTACCTCGATACACTGGCCACAAATCGTGGTTTATAGATTGATGAGGAGAGAGGAACGATGACGCAGTTCAGAACGCGCAATAGGACGTTGTTGGTTGTGGGTGCGCTGGTTCTTGCGGGGTGTGCGAGTCAACAAGAACCCGAGCCAGTCGCTCAGGAAGAGTCGCCCGTTGATGTTGCCCCCGTGGAGTCTCAAGCTGTTCAAGCCGAGCCGACCCCGAGCGATTTTGATAACCGTAGTCGGCCCCTCACGCCGAGTGGACGAATATTGGCGACGAAGTTTTACTTTGAACTAGACCAGGCCAGGCTCTCCGCCCGCGATTTACGGCTACTCGAGATGCACGCGAATATCTTGACCCGAAATCGTGATCGTCGATTAGTTATTGAAGGGCATTGTGATGAGCGTGGAACGCGGGAGTACAACCTTGCATTAGGCGAACGCCGGGCTAATGCGGTGACTAGCTTTCTGATCTCAGCCGGCGTTCGACGATCTCAAATTGAAACGGTCAGCTACGGCGAAGAACGCCCTGACGACCCCGGGCACGACGAGGCCGCATGGGGCAAGAATAGGCGTGCGGTAGTGATTTATCGATAAGCGCTGTTCGCGGTGCGAACAGGTCTGATACGGAGGAGGTGCGGAACACACGTTCTGCGTCTTATCTTGTGCGCGTTGTTCGGACACGCGACCGTTGGTGTAATCGGTGCGGAGTTGATTGCCGACCGTTCCCTGGAACAGAGTTCTGAAGTTGAATTGGCGGACACCGCGAACAATGGACCCGGATTAGGACCGCTTTTTTACCAGTTGCAGGTTTTACAAGAAGAACTGGCGATTGTTCGGGGATTGCTTGAAGAACAAACGTACCGGCTCGATCGACTCACGCGGGAGCAAAATCGACGATACACGGACATTGATCGACGCTTCCGTGAGCTTCGTGGGTTAGACGCGGCAACGCAACCGCATGACGAGACCGACATGCCGCCGTTACTACCCGTTCTCGATCCAACCGGTACCGAGCGTGGTTCGTACGAAAGCGCGTATACGCTCACCAATGAACGTAAGTTTCACGACGCGATTGTCGCTTTCGATAAATTTATCGTCGATTACCCCAACGGACAGTGGACGCCTAACGCGTTTTATTGGTTGGGGGAATTGCATCACGCCACGGACAATCTAGAAAAAGCTCGTCAGTCTTTCGTGCAAGTCGTTACGCTATACCCGGAACATGCGAAAGTGCCCGACGCTTTGTACAAACTTGGCAAGGTCTATCACGAGCTAGGCGATACCCGGCGCGCGCGCGATTACCTCGATCGAGTTATCAACAACCATCCGGGAACAGTCGCCGATCTGGCTAGATCGTACGCGGCGGACTACCTCTAGAGTCGTGTCGGAGACCGAGACGCTTCGCGTCACGGAGATTTTTCTCTCGGTACAGGGAGAATCGAAGAGCGTCGGGTGGCCGACAGCCTTTGTTCGGCTGACGGGATGTCCGCTTCGTTGTCAATATTGCGATACCGCGTACGCGTTTCACGGTGGTGCAATGCATACGCTAGACCAGATTCTCAAACATGTGGGCGAACTCGGCGCGCGACACGTCACGGTGACCGGTGGTGAACCTCTAGCGCAACCAAGGGCCCTCGACCTGTTGGTAGCACTGTGTGATCGAGGTTACATCGTGTCTCTCGAAACCAGCGGCGCGATGGATATCTCCGCTGTCGATCCTAGGGTGAGTCGGGTCGTGGACTTTAAGACACCAGGATCCGGTGAAGAACATAGGAATCTCTATTCAAACGTTGCCGAGTTGCGCGTAAGTGACCAGGTGAAGTTTGTGATCTGTGATCGAGGCGACTATTGGTGGGCGAAGGACATCTGCGCGAAATACAGCCTCACGGATCACGTCTCTGATGTATTGTTCTCTCCATCAGCATCCGAACAGAATGCTACGCAACTTGCCGAGTGGATCCTTGGGGACGGGTTGAACGTACGTTTCCAGATACAACTCCACAAAGTTCTTTGGGGCGAAGAGGCAGGACGTTGACGATTGGGGTGGTGCTTTTGTCGGGAGGCCTAGACTCGGCAACAACGCTGGCGATAGCGAAAGAACAAGGATTCGAGTGCTATGCGCTGTCTTTTTCGTACGGCCAACGCCATTCCATCGAATTGGAAGCGGCGAGGAAAATTGCCGCATCCGCGAGGGTTGCAGAGCATCGCGTTATCTCCATAGATCTCTCGGCGTTTGGTGGATCGGCTCTAACGGACACGACGATTGATGTGCCGGAAGTGCCGACGACGGGTATTCCCGTGACCTATGTGCCGGCACGAAATACAGTATTTTTGTCGATGGCTCTTGCTTGGGCCGAGGTACTGGAGGCGCGCGATCTCTTTATGGGCGTTAATGCCGTAGATTATTCGGGCTACCCAGACTGCCGTATCGAGTTCATCCAGGAGTTTGAAAAGCTGGCGAATCTTGCCACTCGAGCTGGGATCGAAGGCAGTAGATTTAAGGTACACGCGCCCCTCATCGAGTGGTCAAAAGCTGACATCATTACGAAAGGATTGGAGCTGGGTGTGGAATACGAAAACACGGTCTCTTGTTATCAACCGAACGGGGATGGCTACGCATGTGGCCGCTGCGATAGTTGTCGTATCCGTAAAGAAGGATTCCAAGTAGCGGGCTTCGTCGATCCTGCGCGATATTACTGAATCGCTTGGCGATCGAGTTCGTTGTGAACTAGGACGACACATTGACTCGCAAAAACAGTCTTAGGGCCTAATGCAATCGGGAGACCGCCGAGCCGTGCCAAGTAGCGGAGGCTCTTACGCGGCATCGATTTGTGATCGCTCATCACAAAAATTGCGGGCGAAGTGAACGAGACAGCTCGTATCTCGGTCCCTTTTTTGTCGAGGTAATTA
>CAXDSX010000226.1:0-3960 GCA_963992075.1 uncultured Pseudomonadales bacterium
TTTTTCAAGCAGAAGACGGCATACGAGAGCAGCCTCGGTCTCGTGGGCTCGGAGATGTGTATAAGAGACAGCATTGACGCAGTCACGGCTCCGAACGCGAGTGTTCGCATCTCGAAGAAAACGGGCGATCGACCGGCAGCATCCAGTGCCGGGCTACCGGTGCTCGGATCGATGGGCTCAAATCCTGGGAGTTCACCGCCGATCCATAGCAGGAACATAATCCAAGCATTCAACACCAGTCCCATCAGAACCACCTCGTTAGCTCGCTTTCTTCCGTAAAGTTCGCTAATGAGGTCTGTGCAGATGAAAGTGACGGGGTAGGGGAGCACGCCCACGGCGACTGCCATTGGGATATTGAAGCCAAATGTGGAAAAGGACAGGTCAAGAAATCGGCTTATACCTAAGATATTTAATAGCGACAATGTGCCGAGGAAGACACCGCTAAGAATCAGAAACACGCGTTGGCGTCGTTGAGCGTAGTTCGGAGTCATGGCTGGATCCTAGGCTTCAATTTGACCTAAATTGGCGTGCAGGACGCTGCCGTTGATCACCGGATTGCACGTTGCCCAGAATAGCGTCTCCGCGATTTCCGCCGGTTCGATCAGACGACCAAACACGGACATATTACTGACGGCCTCGATGGCGTCTCCAGGCACGTGTTCGCGGAGCATCTCGGTATCCGTGAATCCGGGACAAACGCAAGCAGTGTGGATCCCCGTTCCCGCCAGATCCTGACAAAGTGCCCGCATCATCCCGATCATGCCGTGTTTAGTTGTCACGTAGCTATAACTTCCTGGAACCGCCTTCTCCGACAACGTTGATCCAACGAAAAGCACGCTTGAGCCTCGCTTCATGAACGGAATTACAAACCGATTTAACGTGTTTGGCGCAACGATATTGATCTCTAGAACGTCACGGAATTCATCGCTCGGGGTGTTGGTGGCGGTATCGTTCGAGAGTCGTGAGGCGTTATGAATAACCGAGATGCAATCGGCTTGAGACAATAATGGTTCGAGCGCGGGACGGATCGTTTCAAGGAAATCTGGTTGCGCAAGATCACACCGAAGATGCAGCACCCCTTCGAGGGGACATGGGCGTCGCGAGAGACAGACTACGGTGTAATCGTCGCTCAAGAAGCGGGATGCCGTGCTCAGTCCAATCCCCGCACTGCCTCCAGTGATCAGCAATAGCCTAGTCAACGAACCCACCTTGATGATGCCCATTGGCCTGGTGCCGAAGCTACGCGGATGTTAAGCGAGTCAATGGGTAACGCGTTAAAGGTCGTGTCGCCAACGATTCTGGACAAGAACCAATGGGCCAGTTCTTCCACCGTAATGTTTCGGAGTGGCAGTGTCGAAACGTCTCGCGGTAGGAATGGGATGCGCTCATTGCTGAAAGTGGCAACCACGTAATCGTCGTCTTGAGCGATTGTTAGATAAGGAGACTGCTCTGGCAGGAGCACCCTCTCGTCGAGCTCTTCGCACAATGTCTTGAGTCGACTCTTGACTTCGTTGTAGTCAAAGCATAGTCCGTCATCGCCGATGTTGCCTTCTAGTGTGGCTTGTACTTGGAAATTATGGCCGTGGAGATTTTCTCGCTCCGTCGCAGAAAAGATCGTGAAATGCGCGGCCGAAAAGTGCAGATATTCTTTTTGAATTTCTATGATTGCGCGCTCGGATTTCGCTTGGGATGCGGCATTTTTTGGAGGTTGCTGCATCGAGCCATCCTAACATACGGGTCGTGATTGACCGCGTCGATCCGTGTTTTCGTCGACGCCTTGGTCGTAAGACTTGCTAATGGGAACGAGCCGACCTAGGTTGCTCTGTAGACGATGTAGGGAGAGATCATGGCGGCCCTTAGCGGAATGCGGATTCTTGATATGACTCAATGGGAGGCGGGGACCGCATGCACGCAGTCGCTCGCGTGGTTAGGCGCGAATGTCGTCAAGATCGAACAGCCGGACGTTGGCGACCCCGGCAGGGGTGTGCGCACAACCCATGGTGTGGATTCCGAGTATTTTGTTAATTGGAACAGCAATAAGCGTAGCGTGACAATCGATCTAAGTTCCGAAAAAGGACGAGATTTATTACTGCAAATGGTGCCGCGCTACGACGTGTTTGTGGAGAACTACGGACCCGGAGTCGTCGAAAAACTGGACATTGGTTATGAGGTTATGAAGACGATCCATCCGGATATCATTTACGTGAGGATTAAGGGGTTTGGCACCACGGGTCCATACGCAGAATACAAGTGTATGGACATGGTGGCGCAGGCAGCGGCGGGCGCGTTTTCTATTACCGGTGAACCCGACGGTCCTCCGATGCGACCAGGTCCCACGATGGGGGATGCTGGAACCGGGGTACAGGCGGCACTGGCGATCTCGGCTGCGTATGCGCAAAAACTAAGAACCGGGGAAGGCCAGCTCATCGAATTATCGATGCAGGAGGCCATGACCTACTACTTACGCACGGCGGTATCGAGGACAGGGTTCGGTCGGGTCGCCACACCGCGCACTGGCAACGGTGATAACCCATTCGTTTCCTTGTATCCCTGTGCACCGGGTGGCCCAAACGACTACGTTTTTGTGATGGCCGTCAATCCGAGGATGTGGAACGCGGTTTGTCGGGCATTGGGCCAGCCAGAGTTACTTTCGGATCCACGCTTTAGTACTGCGCATGCTCGTCATGAAAACCGCCAGCTGCTATTTGACGAAATCGAGTCCTGGACGCGGGTGCACACGAAAAAGCAATGCATGTCCGCGCTAGCTGACGAGGGCGTTTGTGCGAGTCAGGTGTATGAAACGAAAGAGTTATTTACTGACCCGCATTTATTGGAGCGAGATTTTGTGCACGAGGTTGAGCACGCGGTTCACGGGAAAGTTCGGTTACTCGGTTGGCCGGCGCGTATGTCGAAAAGCCGCGTGGATATCGAAGCGGCCCCACTACTCGGCGAGCACACAGATGAGGTGCTCGCTGAAGATCTTGGGCTTTCGGTAGAAGCCCTTAGTAAATTGAGATCGGAGGGTTCCATAGGTCGTGAGATGACCCAGCATGTGCGTTCTTGAAATTTGACGGCCGGGGTGTGAGTTTTTCGACCAGTGAATGAATCGAACGTCATAGCGGATCTACATCGCGGACTCGGCATTCCGGCTGATTACGCCGCGAGAACAGGTCTGGTTCAACAACGGACACCTGAGGATTTGGTCGATATTGGAGTTGACGTCTTTGACCGACCACAGCGGTTACGTATCGATGCGGCCGACGCATGGACGAAATTGGTCGAAGGGGCGTCATTGGACGGCGTGACTGTGCAGCTCGTTTCTGGTTACCGATCACTTGAGTATCAGGTCGATTTAATTCGGGGCAATGTCGAGTCGGGAAAGTCAATTGATGAGATCCTTACCCGTATCGCAGCTCCTGGGTACAGCGAACATCAAGGTGGATGTGCTGTTGATCTAACAAGCCCTGGTGTTGATCCGTTAACCGAGGCGTTTGAGGAAACACAAACCTTTCTCTGGCTTGCCGCATCTGCTGACGATTACCAGTTTGTGCTGTCCTACCCACGCGATAATCCTTACGGGGTCATATACGAGCCGTGGCATTGGTGTTACCGCCCGGTGGAATAAGAGTCGATGGGGTCCGTTGAAAGCGTATGACGTTGGGATCGCTAACCCGTTTGAACTTTATCCACTAAGATGCCGTAAAAATGGTCGCCTCCTTCAAACAGCCAGCCGATGTGTTGACCGCAGCCCACACACATAGCGAGACGCCAAAGATAGCCGGGAAACCAACTGTCCGCAGCGACGGCGGGCCCCTCAATCGCGCAACCCAGCGCTTCTTGGTAACAGGCAAAGTGGTGCATGAAACCGTGGGGATTGCTAAAGATATGTTCGTGTGAGCCTGCGACCTTTAACCGATCCTGCGTATGCGCTAATACGTGGGAACAGGCCAGACAAAAGAC
>CAXDSX010000227.1:0-3954 GCA_963992075.1 uncultured Pseudomonadales bacterium
ATGATACGGCGACCACCGAGATCTACACCTCTCTATTCGTCGGCAGCGTCAGATGTGTATAAGAGACAGACTTAAAACGGGAACGCCGCCGAGAGTTGACGGCACGACTGTGGATTTCGAGCGAATGGAAGTACAACTTGGTGATGAACCGCGCCCAACCATGTCGTTTTTATCCACACCAGACGATCATCCCCGTCAAACCTGTTGCCATATCACGTACACCAATTCAGAAACACACGACATTATTCGTGCGGGACTCCATCGTTCGCCCATGTATTCCGGAGCCATTGAAGGAGTGGGGCCCCGATACTGTCCATCGATCGAGGACAAAGTGGTCCGTTTTGCCGAGCGCCCATCGCATCAGATATTTGTGGAACCGGAGGGCCTTGATACCGATGAGTTGTACCCAAACGGCATTTCAACGAGCCTGCCTCTCGATGTGCAGATCGCAGCACTCCAAACCATCAAGGGGTTTGAACAAGCACGTATTACGCACCCCGGATACGCGGTCGAGTACGACTTTTTTGATCCGCGTGACTTAAATCACTCCCTCGAAACGAAAAACGTTGCAGGGCTTTTTTTTGCGGGACAAATCAACGGTACGACTGGATATGAGGAAGCGGCAGCCCAAGGCCTAGTCGCAGGAGTTAATGCGGCACGAAAAGTGGCGGGGCGTTCGCCATGGACGCCCGCCAGGCACGACGCATACATCGGTGTTCTGATCGACGATCTTGTCACGCTGGGGACGAACGAACCCTATCGGATGTTCACGAGCCGTGCGGAATATCGGTTGCGACTTCGTCAGGATAATGCGGACCAACGTCTCACCCCCATTGGTCGTGAGCTTGGGATCGTTGACGATAATCGGTGGCTTCGGTTCGAACACAAACGCAAAGAATTGCGACAACTCACTGCAACTCTTGGAGATACGACAGTGAGTGTGGGTTCAGACATTGCTGGAAAGATAGCGCGAGCGACCGGAGAAGAAATTAACAAGGATGCGACGCTATTGAGCATGCTGCGAAGACCAGGCGTCACGGCGGATGTGATAAGCCAAACTCTAGGCCCAGCCATTTCGATAGAGCTACTGCAACAGGTCGAGACCGAAGCCAAATACGATGGCTATATAAGGCGACAGGACGAGTCCATTGAACGGGCAAAGAGGCAGGCGCGAGTCTCACTCTCGGAGACGATGGACTACGCGACCATCGAAGGGCTGTCGAACGAGCTAAAACAAAAACTTTCGCACGTGAGACCGACAAATTTGGCTAATGCTTCACGTATTCCCGGAATGACCCCGGCGGCCATTTCATTGCTGGCCGTTCATGCTAAGCGCCAGCAGCGGATCACTTCAGCGTAACGCTTGCGATCTCGGACACAAGAGAAACTACTTTCCTCCGGCTTGAGCCCTGCCCAGTGCGAAACTCTCGATAGCTACTTATCGCTGGTGCGGCATTGGAATGAGGCATGCAGCCTGGTCTCGAGAGGCGATATTGCTCGGCTGGAGGACAGGCACCTCTTAGACAGCGTGTCGCTTCTCTCCTTCACTGAGGGTCGACCACGGCTCCTCGACATTGGCTCGGGCGGCGGCTTTCCGGGGATGGTGCTTGCGATTGGGCGACCTGAAATGGAAGTTGTGTTGATCGAACGCAGCCAAAAAAAAGCGCGATTTCTGCAGCAGGTTGTTTATGAGCTCAAACTTGGTAGCGTGGAGGTGCTCGCACGGGATGTGCAGAGTTATGAGCCAGGGAAATTGTTTGGTACGGTAACGGCCAGGGCGGTCGCAAATCCGATCAGGGCATGGTCGTTAGCCCGGCCGTTCCTCGACAAAGGGGGTCGCTTCCTGCTGCAGACGACGAAACCCATATCAAAGCCGCTTGAAGGCAGTGAGATGCGCGAGACGCGCCGCGGTGTCGTTGGCTGGGTCTCTGCGTTGGAAGTGAAGAGCCAAGCATGACGCGAACCATCGCGGTCGCTAATCAAAAGGGAGGCGTGGGCAAAACCACGACAAGCGTCAACCTGTCGGCCTCGCTTCAAAAGACGGGCGCACGCACACTGCTCGTGGACATGGACCCACAGGGGAACGCCACCATGGGTTGTGGTGTCGACAAACACCAACTCGAGTACAGCAACTATCACTGGTTGCTGGGAGAGGCAAGCCTTGAAGATACGTGGCGCCAATCATCTGCGGGATTTCGGTTGATTCCGGCAAACACGGATCTGACCGCTGCCGAGGTGGCGTTACTACAGGCGAACGATCGGGGCCAACGTTTGTCGCATCGACTGGCCGCGGTGCAAGCTGGTCTTGATTACATCATCATCGACTGCCCGCCGACGTTAACCCTATTGACCCTTAATGCCCTCTTTGCCGCCGACGGCGTGCTGATCCCTATGCAATGTGAATACTACGCCCTCGAAGGCCTAACGGATCTACTAGAAACGGTCGAAGGTGTTCGTTCCAACGGCAACAGCACGCTTGAAATAGAAGGTATATTGAGGACTATGTATGATCCTCGAAATAGCCTTACGGGCGAAGTCTCGAAACAACTGATAGAGCACTTTGGCGAGCAGGTTTTCAGGACCGTGATACCGCGTAATGTGCGGCTGGCTGAAGCGCCGAGTCACGGCCTTCCAGCCATGCTTTATGACGCTTACTCTCGGGGGGCCTTGGCATACCATGCCTTAGCGGCAGAAATGATTCGCAGACATACACAAAAGGAAGTGTCTTAGGATGAACAGGAAGCGTGGTCTTGGGCGCGGGCTGGATGCTTTGCTCAACACCAGCGTTGACCAGGGCGTACAGCCCGGAGATCCGTCCGGCTCGCAAGAAACGCTGAGTCATATCAGCGTGGAGCAGATTCATCGAGGGCAGTTTCAACCACGCAAACGTATCGACGAAGCGAGCATCGACGAGCTTGCACAATCGATCAAGGCGCAAGGCGTGATGCAACCCATCGTATTACGGCGACGACCCGTGGGCGGGTATGAAATTATCGCCGGCGAACGACGTTGGCGGGCGTCGGTAAAAGCCGGGTTGTCCGAGATCCCGGCCGTGGTGCGAGAAGTAACCGACGAACAGGCCCTTGCACTGGCACTTATCGAAAATCTACAGCGCGAAGACCTAAATCCGCTGGAGGAGGCTAGAGCGCTGGGTCGACTGCGCGATGAATTTGGCCTGACCCAGCAGGAGGTTGCCGACGCCGTGGGCAAGTCGCGGACGGCAGTCACTAATTTACTCCGACTGCAAAATTTAGGTTCAGGAGCATCCCAGTTACTAGAAGAAGGATCGATCGAGATGGGCCATGCCCGCGCATTGTTACCACTCGAACGAGCGGATCAAGATGCAGCGGCCCGACGAATCGCGTTAAAGCGGTTGTCTGTTCGGCAAGCAGAGGCATTGGTACGACGAATGCTTGCTGGACCACGAGCGAGAACACAACACATCGACGCCGATACGCGACGCGTGGAGAAGGAGCTCTCCGAGAAACTCGGAGCCCCCGTCGTGATCCGGCATCGTAGCGGCGGCAAGGGTGGTGGCCGAGGTCAGATTACGATTCGATACAGCGGCATGGAAGAGTTGGAAGGACTGCTTCGACACCTCCGAGGTTGACGGAGAGAAAGTAACTCTATTAGCGAACCAATAACGCTCTACGGGGTGGTGTGTCGCAGGACCCAGCCGTATAATGACGCCGCCTTGTGCGCCCCAACTTTTTCGGGGGGAGCCCTGTCGGGGTTATCCGAAATAGGCCAGGCTGAGTAACGAATTTGTTCTCTGATGCGCGCGCGCCGCGGCGGCTGCTGACCGTTCAGAGCACGGGCGTTGTCGTCATTGTGCTGGGGCTTTTGTTTGTTAGCGGGGCGCAGAGTTTGGCCGCGGCGTTAGGTGGGGCTGTCTCTTATACACATCTCCGAGCCCACGAGACCGAGGCTGATCTCGTATGCCGTCTTCTGCTT
>CAXDSX010000228.1:0-3940 GCA_963992075.1 uncultured Pseudomonadales bacterium
TTCAAGCAGAAGACGGCATACGAGATCAGCCTCGGTCTCGTGGGCTCGGAGATGTGTATAAGAGACAGATCTGGATCCGACGGATGTCGTCGCGGCGGCTCCGCAGGTAGATCCAACGACGAAAGATAAGAATGCGACGGATGATGAGGAGGAAGGGCCCAAGGGGCCCGATCCGGTAGAAGCTAAGAGGCGATTTACCCCTCTTAAACGCGCTTACAACAAGGCTGAGAAGACTGTAAAAGCCGAAAAAGGAAGAACCACGAAGGCAGCAAAAGCTGATCTCGACAAGCTGAGTAACGCCTTTGCATTTTTCAAACTGGTTCCAAGACATTTCGATTTGATTGTCATGCTGGCACGTGGAACCCTGCAACGTGTACGTCATCATGAGCGCGCAATCATGTCCCTTTGTGTGCGGGAAGCACGCATGCCCCGGAAAGTCTTCCTGAAAGAGTTTCAAGGGGGAGGGGAGCTTTCGGATACTTGGGTGACACGCCACATCAAGGGCAAGCATGACTACAGTAAGGGATTAGACGCGGTAAAGGACGACATCGCTCGTGCGCAGAGAAAACTCAAGCTGATCACGGAGGATTGCGAACTGAGCGTGGCTGAAATCAAGGATATTAATCGTCGTATGTCTGTTGGAGAAGCCAAAGCAAGGCGTGCAAAGAAGGATATGGTTGAGGCGAATTTACGCCTCGTCATTTCGATTGCAAAGAAATACACGAATCGCGGCTTACAGTTTCTAGACCTCATTCAAGAAGGAAATATTGGCCTAATGAAGGCCGTTGATAAGTTTGAATACCGCCGTGGATACAAGTTTTCGACGTACGCGACTTGGTGGATTCGTCAAGCGATTACTCGATCCATTGCAGATCAGGCCCGAACCATTCGGATTCCTGTTCATATGATCGAAACTATTAACAAATTGAACCGGGTTTCGCGTCAAATGCTGCAAGAAATGGGGAGGGAACCGACACCGGAAGAATTGGGTGAACGGATGGAAATGCCGGAGGACAAGGTCCGTCGCGTATTGAAGATTGCGAAGGAACCAATCTCTATGGAAACGCCCATTGGTGATGATGAGGATTCTCACCTCGGTGATTTTATCGAAGACCCCACTATTGGCTCCCCCGTCGAGTTGGCCACTGGTGAAGGATTGAAAGAAGCGACTCGAGACGTCCTCGGCGGCCTGACGACGCGAGAGGCCAAAGTCTTGCGAATGCGTTTTGGCATTGATATGAATACGGACCACACCCTCGAGGAAGTGGGTAAACAGTTCGACGTAACGCGTGAGCGGATTCGCCAAATCGAGGCCAAAGCGTTGCGGAAACTTCGCCATCCGAGTCGGTCGGAACATCTACGCTCCTTCTTGGACGAATTATTTTCCGAGAATCAGAGCCCGATCTAGAGACGTACCGGTGTGTCCGACCGGAATGCCGCAGGGTGCTCGGCATAAGCCTGGGTGTAGGCCCCCAATCCAGCCCGGTAGTTGCGAAGCTTTACGAGGCTGGAATTACTACACATTAGACGTTTTCGTCAGAATGTAAATCCCAAGAACTCCAACAAAGAAATACCGTATCGGTCGCGATAGGTAATCCAAGAAAGAACAATAAAAATAGCGGAAACCGACAGACTAAATACGAATACCGCGATTAGAGCGATCAAGCTTTCGCTAAAGAGGACGTCGATTAACCGTTTGCGCGATTGTTTTTCCATGGTCACGTGGTTTGGAACTAGCGAAGGTTAACCAGCCGGTAACCTCTGAGCCCATTGTATAGCGCGGTTTCTCATGGACTGGACGTCCTCTGTCAGAATGACGCCCGCTTGGACACACCGGTCAAGTTCGCGCTCATATTTCTCCAGGAACCCGGTACGGTTCGAATACAAATTAGCGAGTTTTTCGTCATCGAAATTCTGAGATAGGCCATAGAGAAAGGAGAAGCGATTATCACCACCGCCTCCAAATCGACCGGCCCCACGATGGCGTGCGGTAGGGACGGCCAAGTCTGGTAATCGAATGCCACCCATGGCATTACCGTTGGCATCGCGTTGGATCGTTCTTCGACCAGATTGGGCGTTGGTCATGGTAATTCGGGGCATCTGCGGAGGCTCAGTACCGGACACGATCCAATTGTGGGTGTGTCGTATGGCTGCTTGGTAGGCGGGTTGGTAGGACATCCAGTTGGGTCCTTCGTTGGTGCCAGAGGCTGCCATGGATCGGGGTACGTTGACGTGCGAGGTGCCCGCGACTTCCCACAATCGAAAGGTTGTTGAATCAGGTTGTCTTGCCGGTAGATAGGCTTCGGCTTCGGTCTCGGAGTTGACGACAAAAACGGGTACATTGATATCGTTTCGAATCGGACTGCGTTGGCCCATACCTCTTCTACCTCCTCCCTTATCCACGTCGAAAGGAATTGTGGAAGAAAAGTCGATGTATGGAATAAACCCGTCGAATACATTTTCAAGGAGATGGACTCCGTTAATGTAAGTGCGTAGACGAGCTGCGGATTGTGAAGCGCCGGCGGCAATTAAATGACGGACCACCAGTCCACCCATCGGATCGACTCCCAGTTTGCTTCGCGAGCCCCCCACGGCTTTGCCCGCTTGGCTGAATATGTCGTAGGAATAGGCGTCGCCGGGGTGATTGAGCGATTCGTAACGACTTGGATCCCATTGACGAAGTCCAGCGGCTTGGGGTCCCGGAAAACCATCAACTCCCACGGCTTGCGCCGAAACGCCAACCCAAGCATAGCCGCGCAGGTATTCGTCGTCGCCCACCGAGCCGAGCTCATAGCCCGCCGTGACATTCTGCCAATGCACGATCACGGTACCGTTGAAGTTGGATTGTTTCTGAGGGCGCACCACGAGAATACGGGTCCGGAACGGTGTTGATTCTGTTTCACGTTCCGTTACCCATCGGCCGTCCGGGGTTGACGACGTGCCATCGGCGAATTTATACGCGCTCGTGCTGCCGTCCAAGAAGAACTCTTCCATGACGTAACCCCGACTAGCAAGGTCGATCTGCGGTGCGGAAAAAGGCCCTCCCTTGGTACCCTCGACGATGGGACCTAAAACGGTTGCAGTCTCGTTCCCTGCGCTTTCGAGTGTTGAACATAAAGCTAGCCAGGCGATAAACGGGGCAAACCTTGCCAGTCTGGAAACAAACGAGGTGGGCGTTGTCTTCGTGATATTCATTGAGTCCTAGTCCCTTGAGGGCAAGGTCACGGTGGCCGTTCCAAATGCCGTGACCAGACCGGATTGATTTTGGTTTTGCACTTGCAGTTCGACCCGGTGTTCGTCGTCTTCGATGTAGGTTCGAGTTACTTTTCCGGACACGGTATTCGTATCGCCGACGACGTTGGGATGTCGAATGGAGGCGTCAAGCTTCTTCAGCGTTGCGGCATCACCCATCCAATCGGTCACGATTTGACTCAGCCAGCAAACGCGTTGTGGGCCAAAGTCGAACTGGCCCGGCATGTTTCGACGTTTTCGAGCGTGTTCCTCGTCAAATCGGCCCCCACCCCCCAGATCTCCAGACCCTTCGGCTTCTAGAGCGGCTCTCGGACTTCGACCCGTGCCCAGGACGCCGTGGGTAAAAAGAAAGAGTTCGGTGACGGTATACGTTCCCTTCTTCAGGGTCGGAATATCATCGCCTTCAACGACGTCTTCCCAGTATCTGGGTTCGGCACCGCGTCGTTCACGTTCGTAAACCAAAGGATCGGCAGCTTCGTGCTGGGTCTCTTTACTTTCTTTTGGCTCGCGATCGTATTCCAGGGTTGAGCCAGTATTTTGATAACGAGCCATCAGCGTTTTGACGGTCGTCACGACTTCTTGACGCTGGTTCGAATAAGTGACAAAGCCAGTGTTAAAAGCGATCGCGCCAATGCGTTTGCTTTCTTTACGCATAGTGGGGCCCACTTGCTCCTTCGCTGTGATGCGA
>CAXDSX010000229.1:0-3937 GCA_963992075.1 uncultured Pseudomonadales bacterium
TTTTTTTCAAGCAGAAGACGGCATACGAGAGCAGCCTCGGTCTCGTGGGCTCGGAGATGTGTATAAGAGACAGCAACGACGTGGTCTTTTTGATGATCAATTCCAACCTGCAGGACAATGCCGCGACGATACGTGACGAATCGTTAGCGTGGGACATCGATTTCCCCATCCTTGACGACGAACGTCAGCTCGTCGGCGAGATGTTGCGATTCACGCGAACGGCCGAAGTGCTGGTGATTGATACGAATGAATGGGATCTCGTTTATCGTGGTCCAGTGAACGACCGATTGACGTACGACCGTCAAAAAGCCAATGCGGATCGTCACTACGTCGCCGAAGCGCTCGAGGCGATCTTTGAGCACACGCGGCCCGAGTTCGAAAAGGTGGGGGCGAAAGGTTGCCTCATCAATTTCCCGGCGAGACGACAACATCTTCGGCACGTTTCCAGTGTCGATGCTACGAATACGGTTGTGCAGAGCGGGCGATAAATTGCATGATCTGCGACTGGACGTTGATGCTTCGAAATGCCTATTACTTCGGCATAAACGAAGATAGCGAACCGAGTAGCAGTGCGCATGACAGAAGAACTAAACGATCAAGAAACCGAAGATCCGGACGACCCTGACGACTCCACGGATAGCGGGGAAGGAGCAGAAACCATCTCGGAGGCTTCGCTTGACGACATAGCCGGAGACGATATCGACGATGACGTCGATCCAGATGCGTTGGTGGACGATGACGAGAGCGACAATGATCTGGCAGACATACGACGACGTATTGACAAACTTGAAGAGGAAAAACAACTGCAATCCGATCTCGACTACCTTGACGAGGATTTCGACGACTGAGTTGTTGAGTTTCTGATGCAACAAATTCCCGACGTCCGGGATATCGTTTTAGTCGGAGGCGGGCACAGTCATGTGCAGGTGCTACGACGTTTTGGTATGCGTCCGCAGCCGGGAGTTCGGTTGACGTTGGTTGCACGGGAGCCCCACACCCCGTACTCGGGCATGCTGCCTGGGTTTATTGCCGGTCAGTATTCTTGGGACGAAGTCCATATTGATTTGGCGCGGCTAAGCACATTTTCTGACGCTCGGTTTATTGCCGACGAAATCGTTGGTTTGGACCCAGAGGCTGGACGGATCCACTTCGACGACCGTCCTCCGATTCGTTACGACGTGTTATCGATCAATACGGGTGGGGTGCCGCGAAGGGGAATGCCCGTCCATGACGCCGTGCTCTCCGTTAAACCCATTGGGCGGTTTATCGAGGGTTGGGAAAGCTTGCTTAAACGAACTCGTGACGTCGTTGGGTTTCCCTTAGCCGTCGTTGGGGGCGGGCCAGGCAGTGTCGAGTTGGCGATTGCCGTTGCCGAGCATTATGGATCACGTTTTGACATCACCCTGGTCACTGCTGACGACGCGTTGCTCGAGGGCCATTCGAATGGAACGCGAGAGACCATCGACCGAATCCTCGGACTACACGGCGTCGTTACAGTGAGTGGGTTTAGCGTCAATCACGTCGATGATGCGGGGTTGTGGAGTGCCTCGGGCGACTTTCTTGCCGCAGAATCGACGCTTTGGGTTACCGGCGTCGAGGCCCCTCAATGGCCACGCGACGCGGGTTTTGACGTTGATAGCCACGGGTTCATTCGCGTTAATCGATCGTTACAGTCGACGTCGCATTCGAATATTTTTGCGGCCGGTGACGTGGCGGAACTTGATGGTCAACCACGACCGAAGTCAGGGGTTTTTGCCGTGCGTGAAGGGCCGGTGTTGGCGGAAAATCTGCGGCGAATGGTCTTGTCTCGGCGGTTGCGCTCATACCGCGCGCAACGCCGGGCACTCGCGTTGATTCGAGTAGGGCCCCGATCGGCGGTTGCGTCGCGAGGTCGTTGGTCAGTGCATGGGCGTTCGATGGGTCTATGGAAACACTGGATAGACGATCGCTTTATGCGGCGCTTCAATCAGTTGCCTAGCATGAAGATCGATGAACCTTCGTTACCGCGCGTTCTTCGTGATGATGCGCCTTCAGCTATGCGTTGTGGTGGTTGCGGGGCAAAGCTAGGTGCCGACCTCTTAGCGCGTGTGTTGGGACAATTACCACCCCAAGCGGATGCTGACGTTACCCAGGGCATAGGCGACGATGCCGCGATTGTGGAACTCGGGAGTTCGTCCATCGTCACCAGCTGCGACAGTTTTCGGGCAATGATTTCGGACCCCTATCGATTCGGTCGAATCGCCGCGCATCACGCGATGAACGACCTCTTTGCTATGGGGGCTGAGCCGAAGATAGCGCTCGCGATTGCTACGGTACCGGCGATGGCTGACGCGTTAATGGAAGATGACCTCTTGCAGATGATGACGGGCGCCGTGTCGGTGTTTTCATCGCACGGGGTGCTTTTGGTGGGTGGTCATTCTGCCGAAAGTACGGAACTTTCCATTGGTTTTGCAGTTACCGGCGCCTCTCCCAAGGAGCCGCTTTTGAAGAGCGGCATGCAGGTGGGTAATCACTTGGTGTTGACGAAACCCATTGGCACAGGCGTTCTCCTGGCTGGGGCGATGCAGGGGAAAACGTCAGCACGTGATCTGATGTCATCGATTGAAATGATGGATCAGTCTAATGCGCTCGCCGCGAGAATCCTCCGAGATCATGGCGTGACCGCTTGTACCGACGTAACCGGATTTGGATTGCTAGGACATCTTGGTGAGATGATGCGAGCGTCGGATCGAACCGTTGTGATTGATGCCCTCGCGGTACCGGTTTTATCTGGCGCGATCGATCTCATGGTCGGTGGCATCGAGAGTTCGCTGCAGCAGAACAATGAACAAGCGACCAAGGACTTTGAGGTGCCGGAAGCACATACGCATACTCCGGTCCTGCGTTTACTTGCGGATCCGCAGACGGCGGGTGGTCTGTTAGCGTCAGTCCCGCGGGACGCGAGTGCATCGTGTGTTGTCTCGCTAGCGCAGCACGGATACGAACGAGCACATGTCGTGGGCATGGTGACGGACGAATTGACGTCCAGGATTCGGGTTTCCTAAGTGGCGGCTGCCCTCTTTGTAACGGACCCTATGTGTTCATGGTGTTGGGGAATGGCACCCGCCATCAGCGAAGTTGTTGAGAGTTTGAGGGGCCGAATTTCGTTCGATATTCGGTTAGGCGGCATTAACACGGACAGCGTTCGTCCGGTAGGCGAGTACGGGCGGCGTCGACTTGATCTCTTATGGGACGAAGTGACCAAAGTCACAGGACAGACCTTCAGTCACCAACTCCCCGAGGGCACCGTCTATAACAGTCGTTTGCCGTGCGCCGCGCTTGAGGGCGCGAGAGATATTTCGGGTACGCCGCCGTTTCTATTCACTCACCGACTACAACAACGGTTTTTTGAGGAGGGCGTAAACATCAATGATCAAGACGTCTTGCTTGAAACCGGGAAAGAATTGGGTATCAACCCGAGCCGATTACTTGAACGCATGACAAGTACCGAGGTGGCGACGCGCACCGATTGGGGGTTCGCAGGCTCAAGACGATACGGCACCAATGCGTTACCCAGCATCCTAGTTTCGGTTAATGATCAAGACTTCCGTCTATTTGCGGGGGGTTACGTCAGTGCAGGACAACTGATCGAAGATCTGTACGAATGGCTGTCTAGGGGCTAGAAGAAGTCAGCGATAATGGGTCGAAATCGATCCATGTCGACGAGGAAAGAGTCGTGTCCTTGGATCGACGATAATAGGACGTATTCTGTTGGGATATTCCTCTCCTTAAACGCGTCGGCGAGTTCTTCCTGCTGGTGGGCGGGGAACAGAAAGTCTGACTGAACTCCGATCACCAGGACTCTCTCGAGGCGGAGACGTTGGAAAGCGGACGCAATGCTGCCGCCATGGCAGACTCCCTGGAAGGTGCACTGCCCGCGGCTCTGATCATCTTAGAT
>CAXDSX010000230.1:0-3910 GCA_963992075.1 uncultured Pseudomonadales bacterium
AGACAGGGTTGAATCGACGAGTCATCACAACGATTTGATGATCCAAGTTCTCGACGTGGCGCACCGACACGATTTGCCCGTTGCACCCGTGTTGGCGTCAAAAGGGGGTCCTCGCGAAGTCTATCGATTGGGTAAGCCCATGTTGCTATCAACTCGGCTACCTGGTCGACATATCAACGAAACCAATGAAAAACAATGCAATGCCATCGGAAAGTTCCTAGCCATGTTCCACCTCAGCACCAAAGAACTTGATCGGGAAGCTCATCAATACCCGCGAGATCTTGCCTGGCTCAATCACCACGCCGCACTGTTGCAACAAAGCCAAAGTCCCGGCCACCAGCGCCAACTTGAGAAAGCTTTGGAACGCATAACAATTGGTCTTAAACAGCCGGCGATTGAAACGCTACCAACTGGCATCATCCACGGAGATCTATTTCGCGATAACGCGCTATTTGACGACGGAGAGTTGTCGGGCGTTGTCGATTTCCACCACACCTCGCATCATTACTGGATCTATGATGTGGCCGTCGCCATCAACGATTGGTGCACGACGAAACAACTATTGGACGCTAATCGTGCGGCCGCACTGGTCGACGGCTATCAAGAAATTCGTCCCTTTGAAGAGACGGAGGTCGACTTTTATCCCACTTTCGGTCTATACAGCGCAGTCGCCTTCTGGATATCTAGGTTAGCAGCGAGGTCAGCCAATAACGCTAGCCGTTCCCCGCGGTCTAAGGATCCAGACGAATTTCGCCGTATTGCTGCTCAACATTTACGGGGGATTTCGCTGTTCTGACCACGTCAAATGGCTAGCGGCATTCGTTGACAAGTTCTTTCAAGCGGCCTTTAGCAGCAATTCCATGAATTGGTGATCGGCGTCGAACCAAGTCTCATGTTGTCGGAATCCGGTCGCTTCTGCTAAGGCCACAAATTGATCGAGGTCATATTTATACGAATTCTCCGTATGCAGTTGCTCCCCTGGAGCAAATCGAAATGTCTCGCCTCCAACCCGGACGTCTTGTTGGCTATCGCTTACTAGATACATTTCGATTCGGCCTTTAAGCCGGTTATACCTGGCCGAATGCTCGAATGCTTCGGCGTCGAAATTCGCGCCGAACCGTTCATTTAAGTGTCGGAGAATATTTCGATTAAATTCGGCCGTCACGCCGCCGGGATCGTTATAGGCTCGATTTAGAACGGATTCATCCTTCTTAGTATCGACTCCGATCAATAGCCAGCCCTCTTTACCGACGACTTTTCGCACTCCTTGCATAAACTTCTTGGCGTCCGCCGGTTCAAAATTACCTAGGCTGGATCCCGGGAAAAAAGCAACGCGCGTTAATCCATCCGTACTTGTTGGCAACCCAAACGGAACTGTGTAATCCGCACACGTCGGGCACACGTACAGCCAAGGATAAGCGTCGGCAATGCGGCGCGCAGAATGCAACAAATACTCGCGAGAGATATCCACCGGGACGTATGCGCTCGGGTGACATGACTCCAATAGAACGCGGATCTTTGTGCTGCTACCGCTTCCATATTCGATCAGACAAACACTGTCTCCAATGGCCTCCGCTATTTCGTCCCCGTGTGAGCGAAGAATTGAAAGCTCTGCGCGCGTTAGGTAGTACTCGGGCAGGTCTGTAATCGCCTCAAACAACGCAGAACCACGCTGGTCATAAAAGAATTTCGGCGAGAGGCTCTTCGGGTCAGTGCTCAGCCCTCTTTCGATCTCCGCCTGCGCATCGGCCAGAACCGGTTTTTGATCATGCAGTTCGATCTCGTGAGCTAATCGACTAGAGCTTGGAGCCATTTTTCACTAGCCTAATACCGGTAAACTGCCATCGATCTTTGGCATAGAAGAAGTTTCGGTAGGTATGGCGAACGTGACCTTGCGGCGAAGCACAAGAGCCCCCACGCAGCACCATCTGATTGGCCATGAACTTACCATTGTATTCACCCAGCGTTCCCGATAGCGGCCGGAACCCCGGATAGGGCGTATAACTCGACATCGTCCATTGCCAGCATTCATCAAGCAATTGCCGCACACCTTTACCTCTAGCAGACCGAGGATGAAACCCCCGCGATTCGGTCGATTCCAGCCTGTCTCGAGCCTGATCGGCCGCATGTTCCCACTCGAATTCCGTTGCAAGTCGAGCACCATACCAACGAGCAAAGGCATCTGCTTCATAAAAGCTAATGTGGGTAACCGGCACATTGGGGATCAATTGAGATTCGCCTGCCAGTGTGTACTCGTGCCAGGTCGAATCGCGCTGGGTCCAATATTCTGGTGCTTTCCAATCTCGCTCGTTGACTTCCCGCCAGCCGTCCGACAACCACAATGACGGCGTTCGATAGCCATCGTCCTCGATGAATGCTAAATATTCCTCGTTCGTCACCAAGCGTTCTGCAAATTCAAAATCGTCTACCCATACACGATGCTTTGGGGTTTCGTTATCAAAACAAAAAGGTTCGTTTGCTTCCGCACCAATCATCACCAATCCACCGGTTACGGGCACGTACGTTTGGGGTCGTGGCGACGAGTGGTCATCGTCATCTCCAAGCTGATATGCCGGACGTAACGGGTTATGACCTAAGATAAATTTCAAGTCAGTAACGATTAATTCTTGGTGTTGTTGCTCGTGATTTAGTCCCAGGACGGTTCGTGACACGATTTCATCACCACTCCCGTGGACCGAATCGAGCAACATCTCCATGGCCACATCAACGTATCGCCGGTACTCGTGTACTTCGTCTAGGGTTGGTCGAGACAAATTTCCTCTTTCGGCCCTGGGGTGCCTCGAACCAACGCCCTCGTAATACGAATTAAATAGCTCCGCGTATTTTTCGTCGAAAACTCGATAGCCCTCGAGATGGGAGCTCAGCAGGAACGTTTCGAAAAACCACGTTGTATGCGCCAGGTGCCATTTGGGAGGACTGACGTCTGCAATCGGTTGAACAACGTGGTCGTCGACGGAAAGTGGTCGACATAGATCCTCCGTTTTTGATCTTACGTCGCGGTACACATTGCTAAGTGACATCACCCGTGGCGCGGTCGCTGACATCTGTTCCCCCGATCAAGCCCGCCAGCATAGGTATGGCCATTTCGTTTTGCAATTTAGAGAGGCCAATCCGATCAAGACGCGACTTGAATTTGTCTTAGTTTCGAATAGATAAGCGCGATACGGCCAGCATCGAACGGCGGTTTGATATAACCGTAGTGTCGAGCCGAAGGGTCGACAACGACAATGTACGGCGAGTGATCGATTAAGTATCCGATCTCGGAATCGATTGGTTCTCCTTTTCGGTAGCCTATACCAAGCTGGAGCCCGAATGATTTCACCGCAGCTCCGGTGCCCGTTAGCCCAATAAAGGCGGGTGAAAAAGCGGTCACGTATGCCCCTATCGCATCCCCATCGTCACGCTCCGGATCCACCGAGACAAGTATTCCCTGAAAACCGTCCGCTAGGTTATTCCCACCTTGACCATTGTCTATTAATCGCTCAGCTTGTCCGAGAATTGACATGGTGACAGGGCAGATGTCAGGACATCGCGTATACCCGAAAAAAATGAAGGACCAGTGTCCATTGAGCCGTCCAGCGTCAAAGCGATTTCCCGACTGGTCGAAGAGGGCATGATCCCTAAGCTCCCGCGGTTCTGGTAACGCGACTACACCAAGCGAACTCAGCTCCGCTGCTCCGCTCTCCTTTGGGACTTGGCCCAGCCAGAGTAATCCCGCCAAGGAAAGCGACAGGATCGAAATTAATAGTAACGCATTACGCACGTCCGAAGATCTCGTTCACTCGTGATCCATTCAAACGGCGCTTGGCAAATAGTGGTCTACCAGCTGTCTCTTATACACATCTGACGCTGCCGACGAATAGAGAGGTGTAGATCTCGGTGGTCGCCG
>CAXDSX010000231.1:0-3891 GCA_963992075.1 uncultured Pseudomonadales bacterium
GTCTGATGTGTATAAGAGACAGCCCACCACCGCTACCTCAAGCAAGCGACTCTCAACTGGACATCCTCAGACCAACAGACTGCCATAAGCTTCAGCAAACTATTTGTTTACTTTAGAGCTCACGCACGACCCTAAATCCCAACGAATCGCTTGCTTTCGTCCCAACATTTCGAAAACTGACCCGCGCGTCAGCGGGTGCAGCAAACCAGTCGCCGCCGCGCACGACGTGTCCCGGCGTATTACAGATACTGGTCCGAGCCTTCGCAGTTGATGGCGCGCCTTCGTGATTTCGATGCCAACAATCAGCAACCCACTCGTGTACGTTGCCTAACATGTCGAACAAGCCAAATGGGTTAGGTTTGAAGTTACCGACAGGCGCGAGCCGAATCACACCGTCGTTGCAGGAGGCGACGGTGTCTTTCTGGAATTGAGTACGCATCGCTTGATCGCCGACGTTCTCGTATTCGCAGAGTCGTTCGGGGTCGGATCCGAAATAATACGGAGTCGTCGTCCCGGCGCGCGCAGCGTACTCCCACTCAGCCTCGCTGGGTAATCGATAGGTGTAGGACGTCTCGCGACTCAACCAATTTAAGTAGCCGTCGACTTGGCCCCAACTCAAATTCGTCGCAGGAACTCTGTCTTCTGGCCCGAGGTTTTCGAATCGATTGTATTCGCGTCGAGTTAGTTCATAGACGCCGATCGCAAACGGTTGCGTCACTGTCACCGTCCGCGGCGGTCGCTCGTCTGGGTAGCCGCCTGCCGCACCCATGACAAAACTCCCAGCACTCAAGATTTTCAACAACGGGCCATCGCCGCCACCGCGCAACTCGTCTCGGAATTCGCGACCCGGGGTGATCTGGAATTTTTTCATGACGATGTTGTGACTCAACCCCGCCATCGACATCTTCAAGTTCCTTTCGTAGTTACGATAACCAAGCGCTTTTGCACGAATTACGACATTCCCGGTAGGCACCTGCATGCGGTCAAAATACTCAAAACTTCGAACCCCACTCCCCGCGTCATAGCGGATCGTAACTACCGCTTCCCCTGGTGCGATGGATAAATTCAATCGCCCGTACTCCCTTTCGAGCCGAATTCGACGTGTGTTAGCCTGCTGCCGAACCACCATCCGCAACGACTGGGCGGTATAGCCTGGATGGGATACTTCGATCTCGTAACTGCCGATCGGCAACAACATCTGCGGTTCGTATGGTTGTTTAACCCCGACCAGTCGGACCGTCGCGCTGGTAGGCACCTTGTCGATCGTCAAGGATCCCATCGGTTCGCGGGCGAGCTCGTATGTGCGAGATATATTCGCGTTCGGCGTCACCGTTATGGTTTCCGTGATCGGCTCGCGGCCATATATGAAGACGCGCACGTCATGGGTACCCGTCGGAAGATCCCTGATTTTAATAGGTGTTCGCTCGTCCACTTCTTCGCCATTGAGAATCACCTGGGCGGCTTTGGGGTTGGTGATGATTTCGAGATTGCCGAAAGCCGGCTCCAACACGATACCGAGTAATTTCGTTTTGCCTCGAAAAAGTTCGAGCCGCTCAACATGGTTTGGATGGAACGGGTGTTCCAATTTCAACACTGTTTTCCCTGGGCGCGCCTCGTGGCGAAGCGGTGTGGTTCCGATAAGCTCCGCGTCAAGAAAAACGCTCGCGCCGTCTGGGACCGTGTTAACACGTAACGTCGCGGTACCAAGCACCAAGCGGGTTAGGGGGCCTTCGGCACTCCAATCAACTAGGACCGCCATCACGATTATTACTGGCAAATAAAGCCACCTGGATCTCGACATCGAGACACTTCTCGTACCACGTTTTGTGCGTGACGAGTTTACGGAGTGGCGCAGGAATGTCGATGCCCTCATTCAGCACAAGAAACGACACAAGTCCCTGCTAAATCGTCACCGACAAGATTCACTCAGATTTCTCGTAAACCAGTTCGTTACCGTTTTTGTCGATAACCCGCGTGAGACCAGCTACCCGAAAGCAATAGGCCGCTTTTTGTCCTACCGATCTCGGCCGCTCCATCGCGTGAGCAAGATCTGCCGACGTGAACATATGGCTTAATTCGCCAGCCATTCGGGCAAACAGATCTTCCATGGAACCGACGGTCACGACCTCCAGTACGCGAACGAGACTTCGACCCGTAGTGACCCATCCCCTCTTTCTGCGACCGCGAAGACCATCATATTCCCGGCGTTCCTCTTCTTCGATCAAGACCACGTCGATCTCAAAGTTGGGGTCACTCAGCGCATTCGGGATGTAAACGAGCTCCGAGAATATGTCGAAGAGTGATCCATGTTTTGGCGAGACACGGCGACTCTCGGCATCGTTTTGAACCTTTACGATAGTGCGTTTCTGGGCGATCGGATGGACTAACTTTAGCGTGTGGGTCGAAAGAAATACCGGCAACTTCTTCCTTAACGCCCCGAACCCCCGCGTTTGGATTTCAACGATTTGATTACCGTTTACAACATCTCCGACAAAGCCATCGATATTGACTTCCTCACGGGAACCGGGACGCGCATACAGCGCCTTTAACGCCTGATGTAGTGGGCCCTCGTTAAGGGTTCCGATCACATCCGGTCACCATATTGATAGGTGTTTCGCACTTTACCTCAGCGAGAACTGAGAGGCATACTCGGGCAGGCGAAGAATACACTTGAAGGAGAATCGCATGAGTAGTGCTGACGGCCAGTGGGAAACAACCATGAACACGCCGATGGGCCAACAAAAGGCAACCATAACCCTCGCTACCGACGGGGATACGTTGACTGGAACGATGGCAGGGCAACAAGGAACGCTGGAACTTAAAGACGGCGCCGTCGATGGCGATAGCGTGTCGTGGAAAGCGGATATCACCAACCCGATGCCAATTACGTTGGAATTTTCGGCAACCGTTGACGGCGATAGCCTTTCCGGTGACGTGAAACTCGGTTCCTTCGGAAACGCATCATTCACGGGAACGCGCATCGGTTAGGGATGTCCTGGGAAGACGAGATAAAGGAACTCCGTCAACGCGAACAGCTAGCATTGAGGATGGGCGGCCAGGAGAAGGTCGCTCGTCAACATGAATTCGGTAAGCTCACTATTCGAGAGCGTATCGCGGCAATCTGCGATCCGGACTCGTTTCACGAAATCGGCACGCTTGCCGGGGTCGGGAAATACGATGATGCTGGCAACCTTACTGAGTTTACGCCGTCCAACTTTGTCCTAGGTACCGCCGATATCGACGGACGTCCCGTGGTGCTGTCTGGCGACGACTTTACTGTCCGAGGAGGCTCGGCGGACGCGTCCATCGGAGCTAAACGGGCGCGGGCGGAGGGCCTCGCCTTAGATTTAAGGCTTCCGCATGTGCGACTCGTGGATGGGATGGGCGGCGGCGGCTCAGTAAAAACCATCGAAATGGCTGGGCGCACATACATCCCAGAACTGCGCGGTTGGGAGACTGTCGTAAATCACTTAGCGGTCGCCCCTTCCGTTTCGCTCGCTTTGGGGTCCGTTGCAGGAATCGGAGCAGCCCGTGTCGCGACATCGCACTATTCGGTCATCGTCCGAGATACCGCACAGATGATGATTGCAGGACCAGCCCTCGTCGACTGGGCAAACCTTGGCGACGTGACTAAGGAAGAGCTCGGTCACGCTCGAATCCATACCCGCAACGGCGCCATCGACGACGAAGTCACCACAGAAGCCGAAGCATTCGAGCGCGCCAGATATTTCCTATCGTACTTGCCTACGGCGAACGACGAGCTCCCACCAAGGGTAGAAAGCGTGGACGATCCAGAACGGAGACACGATGCGCTCATTGATTTAGTGCCTAAAGACCCTAGGACTGTCTCTTATACACATCTGACGCTGCCGACGAATAGAGAGGTGTAGA
>CAXDSX010000232.1:0-3873 GCA_963992075.1 uncultured Pseudomonadales bacterium
ATGATACGGCGACCACCGAGATCTACACCTCTCTATTCGTCGGCAGCGTCAGATGTGTATAAGAGACAGATCAAACACCGGATCGAAGCAGTAGTTCAACAGGCTACCGAACTCGGCGCGACCCATATCACCGTGATTAACGCGGATCGATCCCAAGCGCGACCACCTAGGTCCGAACGCCTCGAAAACGTTATACGCCACGCTGCCGAACAATGCGGAAGAGTCTGGCTGCCCGAACTCCGTATTGGCGAAGATCTCAAGTCCGCGGCTAACCAATGCGAATGTGATCGAAAGCTCATTGCCATACCGAAAGCCGGTGTAACCGAATTATCGAACGATCTAAAGGATACTTGCATCGCCATTGGGCCCGAAGGTGATTGGTCCCCTGATGAACGACAACTGGCTTGCGATGCTGGTTTCGAAGAAGTGGGCTTAGGCCCAATCATCCTGCGAAGCACGACCGCTGCTGCTGTTGCATTATCGTCCATAAGACAGAAATGGCAATGGGAAGTTCCGCGAGTATGAGTCCCGCTTCTCGGTTAAAACTGCGGTTTTCTCTACACTTTTTGCGCCCTAACAACATTGGGATAGCCCCTTGAGCATGACTAGCCCTCGGTCCAGACGTTTTCTATTGCTGCTCACGAGCGTTCTGCGTAATTTAGCCCTACAAAAAAAGATTCGTTGACATGGTCCACATTGCCTTTGTGATCGATCCCATTGAGACGTTGAATCTAAATAAGGATTCGACGTTGGCAATGATCCGCGCCGCCCAGCAGCGCGAATGGCGGATTAGTATTCTTGAACAAAGTGATCTCGCGTGGGACGGAGAACGGGTCATTGCCTTTACCCGTGATCTGCGTCTAGAAGACGGCTTTGCCAAGTCACTGGACCCCGCTCAAGCTTCCTCACAGTGGTTCCAATGTGCAGAAGAGGAAGCGCTCCCTCTCGGCGAGATCAACATCGTCATGATGCGCAAAGACCCGCCCTTTGACATGGACTACATCTATTCGACTTACCTCTTGGAGCGCGGTCAATCTGAGGGTGCGTTGGTCGTCAATAACCCTCGCAGTCTTCGAGATTGCAATGAAAAATTCTTCGCAACAGCCTTTGCCAATTTTCAACCCCCTTCCCTGGTTTCGTCTCGCGAGGATTTGCTGTTGGCATTCCATCGGAAACACCACGATGTGATTTTCAAGAAGCTCGATAGCATGGGCGGCGTCAGCATATTTCGCGTCAGCGAGAGCGACCCTAATGTTCGGGTCATCGTTGAGACGCTGACGGACGATGGCAAGCACCAAATAATGGCCCAAAAATACATTCCGGAAATCGTCGATGGAGACAAACGCATTCTCTTAATCGATGGCGAACCTCTGCCGTACGCACTAGCTCGCATTCCTGCCGCCGGTGAGACCCGAGGCAATCTAGCGGCTGGCGGCACCGGTGTTGGGCAACCTTTAAGTCCTCGCGACAAGGAAATCGCCGAAGCATTGGGGTCCGAACTTCGTGCCCGCGGCCTAATGTTCGTAGGAATTGACGTGATCGGCGATTATCTAACCGAAGTAAATGTTACGTGCCCCACCTGTATTCGAGAAATCGATGCGTCTTTTGAATTGGACATCGCCGCGATGCTCCTCGACGCAATCGAACAGAAACTACGGGACGCCCAGTAATGCTTTCTTCATCCCTTCAGCACCAACTACTACTGGCGATGCCGAATCAAACAGGCACGTACTTCGGTAATACCCTCACCTATATCTGCGACCATAACGAGCAGGGGGCACTGGGCTTGATGATCAACAGACCCACAGACATCGCCCTCACCGAACTATTGATCCAATTTGACTGCGCGACTAACGTCGGCACCGACTCGGTCGTTTTAGAGGGCGGACCGGTGCAACAGGAGCGCGGATTTGTGCTCCACAGCGCAGACGTTCAAACAACCGGCAGTATGCCCATCGGAAACGATCTGTTATTGACAGCGTCCCGGGAAATCCTTGAAATTATCGGGACCGGCGACGGCCCGAAACAATTTATGGTCGCTCTCGGGTACGCTGGTTGGGGCGAAGGACAGCTGGAGAACGAATTGGCGAATAATGCCTGGTTAACGGTCCCAGCCACGAGCGAAATTCTCTTCGACACACCCTTCGATCAGCGCATCGATTCTGCCGCAAAATCTCTCGGTATAGATTTTCAATTGATGTCGCCACATTTGGGCCACGCCTAACCTTGGCGATCCTTGCATTTGATTATGGCAAGTCCTGGATCGGCATCGCAGTCGCCGAGCCCCGCCATGGCACTGCCAATCCCGTAGCTACGGCCCGTGCAAAACGAGGCAATCCCAATTGGGCGACGATCGATCCCATTGTCGCGCAATGGAATCCCGTGACTTTGGTCGTTGGCCTGCCCCTCAATATGGACGACACAGAATCTGAGTTGTCCGTCGAATCTAGGCGTTTTGGCACGGCTCTTGGTAAACGGTATGGAGTTCAAGTTCAATTTGCCGACGAGCGGTTATCAACCTTTGAAGCCAACGGCCGTGATCGTGTTGGAAAAACGTCGAATCATGCCATGGCCGCAACAATTATTGCCGAGACGTGGTTAAGCACACGGCAAGAACCCCACTCTGATTAAGCTATTTCAAAACACGCGGTTTACACTTCCGAAAACCATGTAGAAACGGGTCGATAAAATCGACAGTGATCCACGAACAAATACAGTTGGTTCGCCATGCAATCGAGGTTGCGTGTGCTAGCAATGATCGAGATAGCAGCTCGGTAAGGGTATTAGCCGTATCAAAAACACGAAGCAGCGCCGAGATCCGACTCGCGCACGATTCGGGCATCAACAACTTTGGCGAAAACTACGTACAAGAGGCGATTCAAAAAATACATGAGTTACGGGACCTACCCCTCACTTGGCATTACATCGGTGGAATTCAATCCAACAAGACAAAGGACCTGGCCAGGTATTTTCAGTGGGTTCACAGTATTGATAGAGCTAAGATCGCGTCCCGACTTAACGATGCGAGGGCCGAGTGTCAGCCCAACGATCCGTTGAACGTATGTTTGCAGCTCAACCTGGAAGGAGAAACGCAGAAATCCGGGATCTCGGCGGATGACGTGAAAGATTTGCTACAACATACCCGTCAACTGCCACACCTCCGGGTCCGCGGTTTTATGATCGTCCCAAAAGTTCATTCCGATAGTTCCCTCGAGCAAGAAGGGTTTCGCCATGCAGCAGCACTCTTTCGAAAGTATCGAGGCATTGGTGGCGATAATTGGGACACCCTTTCAATGGGTATGTCTAACGACTTCGCTGCCGCCGTGGTCGAAGGTGCGACGATCATTAGACTCGGAACCGTTCTCTTTGGACCAAGAGGATCGCTGCGATGACGGATGAAGTTGCCTTTATTGGCGGGGGCAATATGGCATACGCATTGGCTACTGGCCTTCTTGGCACGGAGAGCCCTCCGAGCATCGTTGTTGCTGATCCAATCTCATCTCAACTTGAGCGCTTCGTGAACTCAGACGTCAACACGACTGCGGACAATACAGCGGCCGTTTCCGGCGCGGACGTCATCATCTTGGCCGTTAAACCACAGATCATTCGATCGGTGGCGCTTGAAATCGCGCCATTAGTCAAAACCCAATTGGTGTTATCTATTGCGGCCGGAGTCCCACTTCGCGCACTCGATACTTGGTTTGGTGAGACCGTATCAATCGTTCGCTGCATGCCGAATACTCCAGCGTTGATTGGGGCTGGAATCACTGGTCTTGTCAGAAATACCCGAACCACCGATGCGGAAGCTGAATTGGCGCTGTCTCTTATACACATCTGACGCTGCCGACGAATAGAGAGGTGTAGATCTCGGTG
>CAXDSX010000233.1:0-3866 GCA_963992075.1 uncultured Pseudomonadales bacterium
CAAAGATTCCGAGTACCGCAAACACTCGACCAAACCAAAGCATCTTCATTCGTTTATCTCTCCGTACCATGCCACCCCAACAGAAATTCTGCCCAGTGACGTTTTGACTCGCTTAAACGTGCGGACCGTACCACGAACCGCGGGCCACCGCCTCCCTTCATGGGAAGGCCGCGAAATATGCCCCAACCCAACGTTATTCGGCTCCCAAAGGGAGAGGAATATCGCGGATAAGACCGTTTCTGTCCAGCGGCGTACCTTATTACTGCTCGTTCGAATATTACAGCTTGTTACAACTCCACGTCTGTGCTAATCCGCTACGCGACCGCTCTCGTCCCTTATCGCTGATCAAGTCAGAGCAAGCCCGAATTCGCCATGTACTGCTTGTTGCCAAGTTGGACAAAACGCCGATATTTTTCGAGCTGTTCAGCGGTCAACACTGACGCCATTGCCTCCACGGCTTGGTTTTCTACCCGGCGCAGATCCCGGCGTACCCGCACGTCAATTGCGCCCCCCTGCCGGCCGATACGCCTCTGGGCACCATTGCGTTTTTCAAAGTATTCATTCACGAGTTTCTGAAACTCTTCAACCTGATCGGCTTTCAAATCAAGTTTCTTGAGTTGATCCATTAATCGGGCTCTGTAGGGGTCCTCGGTACCCGTTTGACCAAACGCGTCCGTTTGCGCCGCGTACGTCGCGCCAACAACCGAAAAGGACAAACACAAGGCCATCACCAAGCGCCACAACGAGTTAGTGAAAAGACGACTGGAAATCATTGTTTCCCCCCTCTTAACCAGGCACATCCTCAACTACGTTGATTATCCCACAGTTACCCACGTCCAGTACCCAACTTCCCAAGGCGGTGTCGGTTACGCGCTTATCATCGGCTGGGTCCAACCAATACCATGTGTTTGGGTCGCGTAGGCAAAGTTGGGAACGCGCCTCTCGAGTTCCTGAAACGTACGCTGCAACGGCTCTTTCGCATTGTTTTGCTCGCTGATATGGCCAATGACTACGTGGGTGAGTGCATCGTGGATAACTTCTTCCAAGAACCCCGCAGCTTGAGCATTCGACAAATGTCCCAACTTGCCTGCAATACGGCGTTTCAACCGCGCCGGATAATCACCATTTCGTAACATTTCGGGATCGTGATTGCTTTCCACCAATATTGCATTGCACTTTCGGTAGCTCTCAATCACAAACGGGGTGACGTGCCCTAAATCAGTAAGAATCCCGATCGCCAGTTCACCATGCGTGATCACGTACTGCGTTGGTTCTCGGGCATCGTGGGGTACTGGTACCGGAAGCACCGTCAGTTCGCCAAGGGTCACGGACTCCGCGGCGACAAAAGCATGCGCGAGGCGCTGATCTAAGGCGCGGTCGGTAAGCCCCCGAAGAGTCCCGTGCGAGGCATAGACCGGTATATCGAATCGGTGCGCCAGCGGAATGACCCCCCCGACATGATCCCCGTGCTCGTGGGTCACGAGCCGCGCATCGATCTTCTCAACAGAGACGCCCAGAGCCTTCAGTCGAACGGTCGTCTGCTTGACACTAAAGCCACAATCCACCAACACCGTGGTTCCGCCCCCTTGGACCACGGTTCCGTTACCCCCACTACCGCTACCAAGCGACGCAAAGCGAATGTGTTCCACGCGCAGTTCTGAACCAAAAAGATCGGTTTCCGTACGCCTTTTCAGGCTGCAAACTCCCGCAACATCACCAGAATTTGCTCGCCCAATTCGACCGAAACCGGATCACCCTGGGGCGATCGAATATTGACGTCGTACCCGTTTTCCACAGCGTCGATCCGAACCAAAATGGAGCGGTCCGAATACCGGTCGGACCGACCCGGAATTAACCGTTGGAACAATCCTTCGGTCTCGCCCGTCAAGATTTCTGGATCAATATCCACCTCGAAGTAGCCTTCGTCGCGGTGCAATGCCGTGACGTTCATTTCGGAACGTTCCAGCGCTTGCCCAACCGTCGCCCAAGCACGATCAAAATCGACGTTCAAATGGAGCACCGGGTAGCCTTGGTCATCCCGCACCACGGCGGCCTTGGTGCCCGTTGAAATCTGACGCCCGACGATGGACACACTCGGCTGAGCGAGACCAGCAGCGAAGTAGGCTCCCAGCTCATTCACCAGACCTTCTTCAATACCGACCACCGAGGATTTCTCCGGCCAATCGGTTTCATCCAGATTTGCCACCTCGCTCACGTGACGAACGTGCACCTCAGCAGATCCCCGGCGGATTCCCTGTTCAACGCGAAAGAGAATCTGATCAACGCCTGCAAAATTGCCAGCATCTCGTTTGGTATTCCGAAGCGCCGTGCGCACCACGTCAGCGTAGTCTTCATCCTCGACATCGAGCGCTTCGGAAAAAATAACCCCCTCCTCAGCCCGCTGTCCCGCGATTCCGACCCCATTGTCGGCGAGGAACTGTTTAACTACTGGCCAAACCTGATCCGGGGTTTCTCCCACCACAATCCAACGCCGTTCGCCGAGTTTCTTGATGCGTATGGAGTTGTCGTCCTCCCGGCCCCAAATGCCGGAAGGCATCGGTGCTTTTTCCGGAAAAACATTCTGCATGGGCCGCAATTGGATGTCGGGAATCGGCCAAGAATCCCGAACGGCCGATGGATCTAAGTCTTCCGGAACAACGAGTGTCACCGGCGCTTCCTTGGCGTCAAGATAGTCGTCCTTCGTGCTCGCAAAAACGGCTCGCTCTTTTCCAAACAAGCCACATCCGGCCACCGAACACAGACCAAGAAGCGTCAAAGAGGTGATGGCGACCGCTCGACCCCCGTGATTCCTCATAGAGCGCCCACCGTCTTCAAACGCTGCCTCACTTCGTCACGATGCGTCTCAGAAAGCGGTATCAATGGCAGTCGAATACCCTCATCGATACTTCCCATTTGCTGCAACGCCCACTTTGTCGGCGTCGGACTCGTTTCAACGAATAGAATGTCGTGGATTGGCTGCAGCCTCTGATCTAACTCTCCCGCGCCCGCATGATCCCCGTTCAAATAGCTATCGCAAAAAGTCGACATCAGCTCCGGAACAACGTTCGCAGATACCGAAATCGTCCCGACTGCCCCCAGTTCCATCATCCTTAAGGTCTGAGCATCTTCGCCCGACAGCACAATGAAATCATCGTCCACCAGCGCACGAATAGCGCCGACGCGCTCGGCATCCCCGCATGCCTCCTTGATACCAATGATTTGCTGGATCGATGCTAACCGGGCAACGGTTTCCGGCTGCATATCGCACGCAGTGCGGGGCGGGACATTGTACAAAACCATGGGGATATCGACGGCTTCAGCGATCGCGCAATAATGCCGGTAGAGGCCTTCCTGCGTGGGCTTGTTGTAATAAGGGGTCACCGATAAACAGGCATCGGCGCCTGATTTTTTTGCGGCTTCCGTGAGTTCAATGGCCTCGGCGGTCGCGTTGGCCCCGGTGCCTGCGATGACGGGAATCTGGCCGTTGACATGTTCAACCGTGACCTCGATGACCCGTTTATGTTCAAGGGGCGTGAGCGTGGCGGATTCGCCCGTGGTTCCCACCGGGACAATTCCGTGCGTACCACTGTCCAGATGCCATTGGACCAGACGTTCGAGGGCATCCCAATCGACTTCGCCCGAAGATGTCATAGGCGTCACGAGCGCAACAAAACTGCCCTTCAACATGCCAACCACCTATTCGACAAGGGCGGTATGGTAAAGGCGCCTAGGAGGGTTCACAAGATACTGCGGAATTAGCTCGTTACTTCGGCATGACGGGGCCACGCGACATAGACTGTCTCTTATACACATCTGACGCTGCCGACGAATAGAGAGGTGTAGATCTCGGTGGTCGCCGTATCATT
>CAXDSX010000234.1:0-3854 GCA_963992075.1 uncultured Pseudomonadales bacterium
TCGGAGATGTGTATAAGAGACAGGGCATAAGCCACAAGATTCTGCCCATGACCGATAACCCGGTGCAAACCTACGTCCATACACCCAATGGCCCCCTCGCATTTCAGCATTACTTCGTCCGCGATCGCTGTAAACCGAGCGTTTCTGGGTTTGAATTCCGAGGCATTGCCGACGCACGCGTAAATCCCGCCATCAATTTCGATGAGCTCGATGGCGTAATTGTCTGCCCTTCGAACCCATTCGTGTCGGTCGATCCAATCTTCGCAATCCCCGGCATGAAGGAAGCGATACGGCGATCGAACATACCCGTGGTCGCAGTTTCGCCTATCGTCGGCGGAGCGGCTATCAAGGGCCCGACCGCTAAAATGATGAAGGAGCTGAATGTTCCGAGCACCGCCCTAGAAGTCGCCAAGCACTACAACAACATCATCACTGGTTTCGTGCTAGACGAAGCGGATCGCGAGGCAACAAAGAGAGTTCGAGATCTCGGATTATCGACTGACGTACAATCTACCGTCATGGTGACTTTGGACGACCGTGTCGCACTCGCGCGCGCGGTCGTCGAATTCGTCAAGAAGATTTCCTAACGACAATGTGGGCTGTGGTGCCATTCAAAGGTTCGGTTGGAGCGAAAGGTCGCTTAGCCGCTCACCTTTCGGCCGATGAGCGCCATGAGCTCGTGACGCACATGCTCGACGACGTTCTCTCAGCCCTCACAGATTCGCGTTTTCTAGCAGGGGTCGCGGTCGTTTCTCGAGCGCGGGAGGCCTCGGGATTTACGCGTCGACACGGAGTGGAATTGTATGCCGACGAAGCCGACGATCTTTCCGGTGCCGTAGTCGAAGCCGGCCACCACCTCGTCAATACCTACGGCGCGACCGGCACGTTCTTCGTGCCCGGCGATGTACCACTCATCACGGGCGATGAAGTCGACACTGCAATTCAGAGTCACGTCGACGTGACGATACTTCCCGATCGCAACGACGTTGGAACCAACGGGTTACTATCAAGCCCCCCCAACGCATTTCAGTACCTGTTTGACGGGAAAAGCTTCAAGCCGCATCAACGCGAAGCCACCGAGGCCGGCTATCAACCGCGAGTTCTCCGTCTACCAGGTTTTGGTCTCGACATCGATACGATCAGCGAACTTAACGCGCTTGCACGAGAAGATCGCGATATCGCTAGCCTACGTTTCTTGAAGAAAAGTGGTATAGCATCGCGTCTATTCGCTGTAGACACAGGTATCTCGGCTCACGATTGTGAAAACGAGTAAGGAAGTAATGATCCAACCCATTTTGGACAAAGCGCTCGCGGGGTCGATCCCAAGCGAGGCCGAAGCGTTAGCCCTCTCCGATTTTTCCGACACGAAGGCGATAGCTAGCGTTGCTTCCGTCCTTCGAGATCAAGGTTTTCACAACGTTGTCACGTACTCGAAAAAGGTGTTCATCCCGCTGACTCACCTTTGCCGTGACGTCTGCCACTACTGCACCTTTGCACAGACGCCGAAAAAACTAGATCACCCTTTCATGGAAATCCCACAGGTTCTGGACGTCGCCAAACAGGGTGCGGATCTCGGGTGCAAAGAAGCTCTCTTCACGCTCGGCGAAAAGCCCGAACTGCGGTACCGTGTCGCGCGCGAGTGGCTCGACGAACGAGGCTATCAATCTACGCTGGACTACCTTACCCATGCGGCTCGCACGGTTCATGAGGAAACGGGATTATTGCCCCACCTTAACCCGGGCAACATGTCCCCGGACGAAATCCAAACGTTGCGGCCCGTGTCTCCTTCAATGGGCATCATGCTCGAGTCTGCTTCGGAACGCCTGACCGAAAAAGGCATGCCGCACTACGGCTCGCCCGACAAGATTCCCGCAGTGCGACTGCAGACCTTACGTGACGCAGGCGCGGAATCCGTGCCTTTCACGACCGGGATTCTTATTGGCATCGGCGAGACCCGGCGCGAACGGGTCGAATCGCTTCTAGCGATACGCGATGTTCATCAGGAATTTGGTCACGTTCAAGAAATTATCGTTCAAAATTTCCGCGCGAAACCAGGCACGAAGATGCGCTTGGCACCCGAGCCTGATCTCGACGACCTACTCTGGACGATCGCCGTGACTCGCATACTCTTCGGCGCGTCCATGAGTATTCAAGCGCCGCCAAACCTAAGCCCCGGGGTGTTACCGCAAATCGTCGACGCCGGCATCAACGATTGGGGAGGTGTTTCTCCCGTCACGCCCGACTTCGTCAATCCCGAGGCGCCTTGGCCACATCTCGACGAGCTGTCACGCGAAACGGCGCTGGCTGGCAAACATCTGCATGAGCGCCTCACCATCTACCCCCGTTACGCGATTGAGGCATCAACCTGGGTTGACGACTCAATGGTAGCGACTGTACTTGACCGTATCGATGGCGAGGGTTTGCCAAGAATCGACCTCTGGTCACCAGGCGACACTTCGCCTCCGCCCGCCGAGGTACTTGCTCGAATAACGCAGACACCATCCGCGGTATCTAACGATATCAAGGACATTTTGAACGGGATCGGTAACGGAACCGACCTTAGCGAAAAGGACATCGTCCGTCTCATTCAGGCCCGAGGCGACGATTTCAATGCCGTGGTTCAGTCGGCGAACGAATTGCGCGACAAAACCAACGGAAATACCGTTTCCTTTGTCGTCAATCGCAACATCAATTACACGAACATCTGTTATTTCAAATGCCAATTCTGCGCCTTTTCTAAAGGGAAGCTGTCCGAAAACCTGCGTGGACGACCCTACGATCTGAGCGGCGAAGAAATCCAACGCCGCGTGAAAGAAGCATGGGACCGAGGCGGCACCGAAGTCTGTATGCAGGGCGGCATCCACCCCGAATACACCGGGCAAACCTATATCGATATCGTCAAGACCGTCAAAGAAGCCGTCCCCGAGATGCACGTGCATGCCTTTTCACCCCTTGAAGTGTGGCAGGGAGCGGCGACGTCCAATCACTCTCTTGAAGGTTATCTAACCGAACTGAAACAAGCAGGCCTCAGTACACTCCCAGGAACCGCCGCTGAAATCCTAGATGACGAAGTACGCTCCGTAATCTGTCCCGATAAGATTAATACCGAGCAGTGGCTCGAAGTCATGGAAACCGCTCATCGGGTCGGATTTAAATCCACGGCCACGATTATGTACGGTCATGTCGACGAGCCGATCCATTGGGCAAGACACCTTATCCGTGTCAGAGATCTACAAAAGAAGACCGGTGGATTTACTGAGTTTGTGCCCCTTCCCTTTGTTCACATGGAAGCGCCGATGTATCTGAAGGGGAAAGCAAGACGCGGACCCACATTCCGTGAAGCGATTCTCGTGCACGCTGTCGCTCGACTCGCTCTGCACCCACACATCACCAATATTCAAGCAAGTTGGGTAAAAATGGGGCACGAGGGAGTGACCGCGGCGCTCAACGCCGGTTGTAATGATCTCGGCGGAACACTAATGAACGAAAGCATTTCACGCGCTGCCGGGACACAGCATGGACAGGAGACTTCACCCGACGAAATGCGCGGCATGATCGAGTCCGCCGGACGGACAGCTCGGCAACGCTCGACACTTTACGACGACGCTCGTGAGAGCGACGTCGAGCGCGGGTCATCCGCCGACGTTCTGACCGAAATTATCAATACGCCGGCCAAAAAGTACGAAAGACAACGGAGCCATGAGTTGGTACGTAACGATTCCGTGCGCGTGATTCCGATAGACTAGCGCGAGCGCTAGGCCTGCCAACGGCCTGCGGTGTACCGTCTGTCTCTTATACACATCTGACGCTGCCGACGAATAGAGAGGTGTAGATCTCGGTGGTCGCCGTATCAT
>CAXDSX010000235.1:0-3846 GCA_963992075.1 uncultured Pseudomonadales bacterium
ACCCGTAAAGAAACGATAAGGAATACGTCGGTAACGAAGGACGGCGAGCATTTTTCGAGTGTAGGGTGAGCCGGGTGCTCCTCGGACAAGCAAAGATTCGTTCATTGGCATTCTTCCCCCCTCAACTGGGCGCGCTGACGTTGTCGGGAGAGTAGTCCGGTCTCCATCCCTCAGCAATATGGAGAGGCATTGCGTTCTCCTCGAAAAACTCATTCGAGTTCTCTTTGACAAGTACCTCTCAGCCATTCTTCGCAGCACCAACCTCGCGATAACGAGTTTGCGATGCCATTCGTTTTCTAGCAGAGTGGTTGGTTTCTCCGGAGGAAACCACCGTGAAAGTTGCGGACGCTATCGCCCATGTCCTAAAGGAAGAAGGGGTTGAAATACTCTTCAGCTATCCCGTGAATCCAATCATCGAGGCAGCCGCCGTCGCGGATATCCGCACGATCATCGTCCGCCAAGAGCGCATCGGCTTACACATGGCGGACGCGTACTCGCGCTTATCGTCCGGAAAGAAGATTGGGGTCTTCGCCATGCAACACGGGCCAGGCTCCGAAAATGCATTCGGTGGGGTGGCGCAAGCCTATTCCGAATCGGTTCCCATCCTGGTACTGCCTGCGGGTTATCCACGCAGGCTCGCTAACTACTACCCCAATTTTAATTCGACGCTGAATATGCAGCATGTCACCAAATGGGCCGAGCCGTTGACCATGGGTCGAGCCGTCCCGGAAGTTATGCGGCGCGCGTTTTCCCAACTGAGAAATGGACGCCCGGGACCGGTATTAGTCGAGGTTCCCGTTGACCTCTTCCGCGAAGATGTTCCCGAAGACTGGGTCTACACGCCGTCCTTCGCAACGCGCACCGGCCCCGATCCCTTGGCCGTCGATGAGGCAGCGGCCGTCCTCGCTGCAGCAGAAAGACCCATCATTTACGCGGGACAGGGTGTTCACTATGCGGAGGCATGGGATGAACTCCGGGCCCTCGCCGAAACATGGCAAATACCGGTCACCACAAGTCTTGAAGGTAAGAGCGCGTTTCCGGAGACACACGCTCTATCGCTCGGTTCAGGAGGACGCGCCAACCCGCGTCCTGTCAAAACCTACCTGGCTGAGGCAGACGTTATTCTTGGCATTGGCTGTAGTTTTGCACTAACCGGATTTGGGGTACCCATGCCCCGTGGAAAAACGATCATCCACGCCACCCTCGACCCGATGGATCTTAATAAAGATATCGAAGTCCAACACGCTCTCATCGGAGACGCCAAACTCTCGTTGCAAGCCCTCAGCGACTCGATGGCCGATCGGGATCGGACCCAGGCCGACAATCGTGAAGGCGTCCTGGCCGCGCGCATCGCCAAGATCAAAGAGGAGTGGTTGGCCGAATGGGAAGCAAAACGTACCAACAATGAAGCGCCCATCAATCCCTATCGGGTACTGAAGGAACTGCACGATGCCGTGGACATCGATAACACGATTATCACGCACGATGCCGGCAGCCCACGCGATCAATTGTCACCCTTTTGGGAGGCAACAACGCCGCTGTCGTATATCGGTTGGGGCAAGACCACCCAACTCGGCTACGGCCTTGGCCTTGCAATGGGAGCGAAGCTAGCGCACCCGGATAAGACATGCATCAATGTTTGGGGTGACGCCGCCATCGGTTTCACCGGGATGGACTTTGAAACAGCAGCGCGTGAGCGAATCCCGATTCTCTCGGTGCTGATGAACAACTTCTCCATGGCCATCGAAATCCCCATCATGCAAGTCGCCCAAGAGAAATACGGTTCAACCGACATCAGCGGCCACTACGCGGACATGGCTAAATCCTTTAGCGGCTTCGGTGAACGCGTCACGGATCCCGGCGATATACCCGCTGCAATCCAACGCGGACTCGACGCGACCAAGGACGGCACGCCGGCGTTGCTTGAGTTCATTACTGACAAAGAAATTCAGATCTCGGCCGAGTAATCGGGTGGCCTCGGCTTGCCTTTTCGACGATGAAGCCATGCAACGCTTCATCGTCGAGGGCTACGTGACATTAAAGTCGAATCTGCCTCGCGATTTTCATGCCCGCATGTTCGACGCTCTCGAAACGTTGGACGAAGGTGGACCACACGGCCATAACAACCTTTTGCCGTGCGTCCCCGAACTTCGCGTCTTGCTGGACGAACCCGTAGTCGCAGGCGCATTGACGTCGATCCTTGGACCCGACTACTACCTGCATTTTCATCGACACGATCACGTCAACTTCCCAGATAGTGCACAGCCGTTGCACAAAGATGGCGACAATCACACACATTACGCGATCGATGGCCTGCGGCGTCACCACGTAACTCGCTACGCCATGCTTTTGTATTATCCCCAGGACACCCCGATGGCGTCGGGTCCAACGGGCATCGTTCCACGCAGCCAATACATCCCGCGACGCCACCTCGAAGCGCTACGACAAGAACATCAATACCACATTCGAAAGATCCGAGAGGAATTGAAACAAGAATTTGGGGAACAGATCGACGACCCCGCGGATCAACGCGCCATGCGGCAGCGGTACGAAACAAAAGAGCTGGAGTTACGTCAAGCACACCCAACACTATTCGACGCGATGCGGCAAGCCGAGGTTCCATGGGAGTCCCAAAAAATTCCCCTCGTCGGCGATGCCGGTACCGTCTCAATCGTCCATTTCGACATTGTCCACGGACGTTTCTCCGCAAATACCAGTGGACGGCCTCGCCACATGGTGAAGTTCCTGTTTACCCGCAATGAGGAACCCCGCGAACCCAGCTGGAACTACTCTGGAACTTCTTGGGAAATCGAACCGGAAGCACCCGAAGCACCAGCGTGGGAGTACGTTTGGAACTGGCACAAAGGAACTCCAGCGGCGTCAGCAGGTATTGGCCTCGCCGATTCCACCAACAACGTACGGGCGGACGACGACCGTCTTGCCCTCGGCGCAGCGTATACGCTTGGCGCGCAACCGAGGGGCTTGGCAACTCTCGACCCATTATTCTTTGGCGACGACGTTGGTCTGCGTACCATGGCCGCCTACGGATTATCACGGGCCGGCGCCACCGCGTTACCGATACTTTTGGACCGACTCGACAAGGCAGATGCGTCGCTCGCCATCCGCATCATTGATGTCTTAGGTGACATCGGGCCCCGTGCCATCTCCGCTGCCGAGGCCCTCGTCGGCTTTGCAAACCATGCCGAGCCCGCGGTGCGACGCTACGCCCTGGAGGCACTCGGCCTCGTCACCTCGCACAATTCGGACATCGACGAATTATTTCTCGACACGTTCTCGGCTGGGCTCGTCGACGAAGACGCCATCGCTCGGCGCAACGCTACGTTTGCTATTGCGCGACTCGGCGAGCGCGCACATCACCCAGAAATCGTGGGTCACATCACCAACAATCTTTATCACTGGCACCACCATGTCAGAGGATGGAGTATCGAGGCCCTGCTCCGACTTCAAGACCCACAAGCCACGAAAGCCGCTCTCAGCTACCTATCAGCGGCTCGCTGGGACGAGACGCCCAAGTCGGGCGATCGCCAACCCACCGTATCGACGTTGCGACAATTCAATTCAGACTAAACCATCGGTCGCGCGTTAACGGCGTCGTCGATCGGCCGCGGTCAGATGCTCTTTCCTTATCCGAACGGCGGCCGGCGTTATTTCGACCAGCTCATCGTCGTTGATGAACTCAAGAGCCTGTTCGAGCGAGTGCGTGACGGGCGTCGTCAGCAATATGTTCTCGTCGCTTCCCGCCGCTCGAATGTTGGTGAGTTTTTTCTCTTTCATAGGATCTGTCTCTTATACACATCTCCGAGCCCACGAGACCGAGGCTGATCT
>CAXDSX010000236.1:0-3845 GCA_963992075.1 uncultured Pseudomonadales bacterium
CAGAAGACGGCATACGAGATCAGCCTCGGTCTCGTGGGCTCGGAGATGTGTATAAGAGACAGCTCTACGACTTTGGTTATACCGACGACTTGCGACACTTGATTCAGCAAGAAAATTTTGTTGCTGTAAATAATGCACTGGTGGTTGATCTCACCGGACAAGTGTCTGCGGAAGCGCTCGACCATCGGCCTTATACGGGAGTAGGAGGGCAAACCGTATTCATGATTGCCGGCGCATATTCAGAAGGTGGAAAATCGATTAGCGTCACCCCCTCCAGTTCGGTACCAACGGCCACCGGTAAGCGGGTGTCGCGGATCGTGCCGACCCTCGGCGCTGGGGCTGCAGTAACCGTCCCTCGAACCTACGTGGACTACGTCGTTACGGAACACGGTATTGCAGAACTGCGCGGAAAAACGCTGAAACAAAGAGCATCGGCGCTATTGGAGATCTCCCATCCTGACTTTCGAGACGAGCTTAAGGAAGCGGCTGCTAGGTTGTACCACTTGTAAGCAATCGTTTGCGCCAACTCGGGATATCAAAGTTGGCATCACGTGCTATCCCGAGTACTGAACCTCCATGCGTTTAATGCTGTTGAGGAAATTGGAACGCATACGGTTCACCTCACCCAATACGGTGATGTCCGGGAAGCGTTTGAGCAGTTCTTCTAAACAGACGGTGAGTTGAATCTCTGCTAGACGCCAGCCGATACAAAGATGTTGCCCGTACCCGAAACTCAAGTGCCTTGGTCCGTCCCGTGTGACGCTAAAGGAAAAGGGGTCGCTCCACTTGTCTTCATCTCGATTACCCGACATGTACCAAAGTGCCAAGCGATCGCCTTGTTTAATGATTTTGTCACCCACTTTCGTGTCTTCAAGTGCCGTACGACGCATATACACAACGGGTGCAACCCAACGGATGATCTCATCCACCGCGTTAGGAATAAGCGATGGATCGTCGACAAGCTTTTGTCGTTCCTCTGGGTATTCGCTCAATGCCAAAACACCACCGCTGATGGAGTTTCGGGTCGTTTCATTCCCAGCGACAACAAGAAGGATGAATGCCGAGACGTAGTCGGCAAGCTCCATCGGCTTGCCGTTCACTTCGGTATTCACGAGCATGGAAAGTAAATCGTCACCCGGTTGTTGTTGCCGCGATTCGCGAAGTGCCAGGGCGTATTGAAAGAGTTCGCCAAAGACCGCCATGACTTCGTCTCGCCCAATACGCATGTCAGGATCGTCGCCGCCAATCATAATGTTCGACCATTCGAATAATTTTTTGCGATCTTCTTGTTCCACTCCTAATAATTCCGCAAGCATCTGAATGGGTAATTCGGCAGCCACCGTCGATACAAATTCGCACTGGCCAAGTCCCGCAATCCGATCAAGTATTTCGACACATCGAGTTCGAATTTCGGGAATGAGAGCGTTCAATCGGCCGGGCGTAAATCCGGGCGCAACCATCCGGCGATGTTGAGTGTGCTCTGGTGGGTCCATCATGATCATGCTGCTCCCCGAGGTGATGATCGAGCCCCCACCACCAGCTTCCGATTTCGGCGCGTTTTCAAGACTCTGCCGACGTCGTCGCATGTCGGCCGACTCTAAGGTGATGCCTCCAAGTAGTCGATCCGAACTGAATACCTTCGGATTCTTCGAGATGGACTGGATGTCGTCGTACTTTGTTATAGACCAAAACCCCTTGCCACCATCGGGCTCTGGGCACCAGGCAACCGGATCTTCGCGCCGGAGCTCCGTGAAAATTTGATGTACTGCCGCTTGATCCGTAAAGGTTTCAGGTTCTGATAGAGCTAGGCGTGCTTCTTCGGTCATGGCGTTTAGATAGGGTCGGTCCCCAAGCGGTCGGCACGGAACCCGAGAATCCAAAGTTGTGCGAGGGAGCGAAATATACTCTTTAAGACAGGAAAAAAGCGCTTTAGCGTGCATTATTTCTTCTTGTTACCTGGGTCGTCTATGTGACCCACTGCATGTTTGTTTTCGATAGTTTGCCTGCTCGACCAACACAGTCCCATTGACTATGCTGCCAACGACGACACCAAGGGTGGCTTATGAGCAAAGATGCCTACGTCCTAATTACCGCGGATACCCACGCGGGTGGAAGCCACGCTCAATATCGCGAATACCTCGATCCAAAATCTCGGGATGCCTTTGACGAATGGCGCGGCGGATACAAAAACCCGTCGCAAGAACATTACGGCAAAAAGAAAATGCGGAATTGGGATTTCGAGATAAGGACGAATGACCAAAACAGCCAAGGCGTCGTGGGGGAAGTCATTTTTCCGAATACCGTACCTCCCTTTTACAGCAAGAGCATCGTAATCGCGCAACCACCTCGTCCTGAACATTACACAAAGTGTTTGGCCGGTATCCGTGCCCACAACCGATGGCTGGTGGATTTTTGTGCCGAAGATCCAGAACGCCGTGCTGGGATTGGATTGATCTTGCCGAATGATTTGGACGACGCCATAACTGATATCGAATTCATCGCAAAATCGGGCTTGCGAGGCGGGGTGTTGCTTCCGCTAATACCCCCTGACTGTGATTGGCTCCCATCGCTCTATGATAAAGCCTGGGACAACGTCTTCGCGGCCATCCAAGACCACGACCTTGTGATCAACCAACACTCAGGACAGGGCTCACCAACCTACGGCGACGATCTGGTTGGGGAAGCATTATGGATGTCCGAAGTAACGTTTTACTGCCAAGCCGGCTTTCGACATCTATTGATGAGTGGCGTGTTCGAGCGGTTTAGCCGGCTCAAATACATCCTTACCGAATCGGGCTGCGCCTGGGTGAGCCCTATGCTTGCGCAGCTTGACGGCATTCATCAGGGAATAAGACACGGTGCGATAGGGGAGATGCATTACGACGGCGATTGGGTGCTCAAAGATCTGCCCAGCGAATACGCGCGACGCAATTGTTGGTACGGGGCAAGTTTTCCTAGCAAGGCGGATTTGGATGGCATCGAGAGACTAGGCCCCGACCGAATCCTTTGGGGGAACGACTATCCTCACTTCGAAGGGACCTTCCCGTACAACCTGGAGTCACTGCGACTGACATTTGAAGACGTACCAGAACGCGAACGACGTATGGTTTTTGGTGAGAACGCAGCAGAACTGTACCGATTCGATCTCGACAAGCTGCGTCCGCAAGCCGAAAAATACGGCCCAACGCCTAACGAAATAAATACACCCTTGACGCGAGATGAAATTCCGACCGACGCAACATGTGCGCTCTTTCGCAATGCGCTTTATGGTAATGGGTAACTGTGGGTATCCCGGCTGGAGTAGGAATCGTCGATACCATGATCGGCTTTCCCGCTACCGATTTCTCGCAATACGATTTTATTAGGGCACAACTAAAGGATGGCTCCTCCGAGATGGATTTTCCGGTGGAGTACATGTTCAAGAACGTCCCCAAGGAGTTGTACGGGAACAAGGACCCCATCTCGGTCACGCTACATGAGATGGATCGATTTGATATCGAGATTGGCGTTATTGGCGTTGGCGGCGACATTAGCCGAAAAGCCCTCGATAAACACGCGGACCGCTTCGTCGGACAGGGCAGTGTGGATCCTAATCAGGGTATGGAGGGTATTCGGAGCATGGTGCGTCAGCACGAAGAATTCGGCGTGCGTTCTTTCGGAGCCTTCAATGCGGGCTTCAATCCTCAGGTTGCCATCGACGATCGACGGATGTACCCGATCTATGCCAAATGCGTAGAACTCGATGTACCTATTTTTTCGTGCGCTGGCGTACCAGGACTGTCTCTTATACACATCTGACGCTGCCGACGAATAGAGAGGTGTAGATCTCGGTGGTCGCCGTATCA
>CAXDSX010000237.1:0-3809 GCA_963992075.1 uncultured Pseudomonadales bacterium
ATGATACGGCGACCACCGAGATCTACACCTCTCTATTCGTCGGCAGCGTCAGATGTGTATAAGAGACAGCGTCAGAACTGGTCGGCCCGTTCAAGGGTGACCCAGGAACGAGTGGACTATAAACGATCGTGTTTTCTCGACCGAGAGATGTATCGATATTTCGACCCCACGCTATTGAAGCCACGATTGACCCGCTGCTATGCGTTCTCAAAGCGCCGGACCTGGAGCTGGTCAGAGTGGCCAAGTGGCTCGGCGAAGTGGTCGCGGTATACCAGCTGACGCAAATGACGGAGACTGAATTTGCATTGGTATCGATCCACATCGAGGCCGCATATCGCAGAAAAGGCCTTGGTACCTGGATGCTCGGTCATGCCATAGGGTTAGCCGAGGCTCGGGGCGGTCGCTCGATTGAAGCCGCGTTCGCTGAGGAGCGCCGATTTTTTGAACGACGTGGGTTTAACCCGCGAAAAAATGGGGTGCTTCGATTGGAGGTCCAGCCCGAGTAGACTTTGGTTATGGCCCAAAACGTTGTTGACACTTCGAACTTGCCTCAGATAAACGACGCGCGCGTCGTGGTCTTGACATCCAAGTGGTATGACGAGCTAGTTCGCTCCCTCCGCGATCGGTGTGTCGAGGTCTTGAATGACAACGGAGTGACCGACGTCACCTCGCACACGCTGCCGGGCTGCTTGGAGTTTCCTTACGCTGCGAATGAACTCATCCGTCACGATCCTGATATTGATGCGATCGTTTGCCTGGGGGTGGTGCTGAAGGGAGACACGATGCACTTCGAGATGATTATTGACGAAGTGGTTCGAGGACTTGGTGAGGTATCTCGGCAGGGAAGGGTTCCCATCATCAACGAGATCTTGCCGGTAAGCGATCTTTCGCAGGCACGGTCGCGTGCCGCGGATGATGAATTAAATAAAGGTATCGAAGCAGCAGTGGCGGCCATCGAAATTATTGCTTGGCGGCGGGGGCTCTAGAACCCGAACCATCAAAATTAAGGTATACGCGTGACTACGCGGGTAGCGGATTGTTCTTGATGAACCCAATGACCGCTGCTGATAGCGCCGTCGGTGCTTGTTCTTGCAGGAAGTGACCGACACCTTCAATGGTGGTGTGGTGCTGGTTCTTTGCCCCCGGCACGCTCTCCTGGAACCGGACGTGGGCGCCGGCGGTGACGGGATCCGAGTCGCTGAATGCCGTGAGAAATGGCTTCACCCAATTCTCTAGGACCTTCCACGCTTCGCGATTGGCTGGAATGGCAGGGTTATCCGGGATGATCGGGACAAGGCTTGGAAACTGCCTCGCCCCGGCCATCGATTCGTTGCTCGGAAAGGGCGCGTCGTAAGCCTTCGCATCGTCGTCGTCCAACTGACCACCGCTACTAAATCGAACGACGTCGCTTACTCGCAATACGGGTGCGTCGGCGCAGAACTTAACCCAGTGTAGGAAACCCATGCCTCCAGAATCCGCCATCATGCCCATTGCCATGGCTTGGGGTTCTTCGTAGACCGGTAGCGTTTGGTAATGTGCCCGCATACGCTCGCTGACCGACTTGACGTCACCGTCCTCCACGCCCTTGGCGTCCGGAAGGCCCGTATTTGCAGCGACAATGCGAGCAAAACGATCGGTCGCTTGGGTGGCGTAGCGAAGCCCGATCAAGCCACCCCAGTCCTGGCAGACCAAGGTAATATTTCGAAGCCCTAATTGGTCGACCAGGGATGCGAGCCAACTCACGTGGTTAGCGTAGGTGTAGTCACTCCTTTGGAGAGGTTTATCGGATCGGCCAAAACCGATGAAGTCTGGTGCAATGACGCGATAGCCTGCCGCGTTGAGAATCGGCACCATGTGTCGATACAGAAAGGACCAAGTCGGTTGCCCATGCAAACACAGGATAATTTCGCCATCCGGCGGGCCTTCGTCGAGATAATGCATCCGCAATTCGCCGCCTTCCAGGTCGGACACAAAGACGTAGTTTGGTTCGAAGGCGTAATCCGGCAGGTCTTCAAAGCAAGAATCTGGCGTTCGAAAGTAGTTCACGGAGTGTCTCTATCAAGTGACAAGGTGTCAGTAGTATAGCGAGCGAGTAAACGTGCAACACATTGACATCGGTTAGAGCAAGACCGAGATTGCGGGTCATGATCGACTTGCTTCCAATTCCGACGTCTATTCAATCCGGTGATGGTTATCTGCGACGGTCGAAAGAAAACGTGTCGTCGGAGCAAGTGAGGGCACCCGGGCGTGTTCTTCGTGCAGTGGCGCGGATGCCCCTCGCAGGATTTCCCATCGAGGTCGAAATTGTCGAAACAACAGCCGAACAACCGCGACTGAACGATTCGTACGCATATCGGCTGGTTGTCAGCGAGACCGGGGTTCGGATCGAAGCCGATACGCAGTGGGGCGCGCTCGCTGCCCTTGCGACCTTGACGCAATTAACGAGTGACGACTCGATCCCTTGTTGCGCCATTACTGACGCGCCGCGGTTTCAATGGCGCGGTCTCATGGTGGACGTGGCCCGCCATTACATCAGCCTTGAAACATTGAGGCGAACCCTGGACGCGATGGGGTACTTTAAGCTCAACGTCCTGCACATCCACCTTTCCGATGATCAGGCGTTTCGTTATAGCGGGACCTCGTTTCCCGAAATGGCAAGCGCCGAGCACTACACAGCAAGCGACCTCGCAGCACTTGTCGCCTATGCGGCGGACCGAGGCGTTAGGATCGTGCCCGAATTGGATGTGCCTGGGCACACCACGAGCTGGTTAGTAACGCATCCCGAGTGGGGCGCCGGCGGCGAGGTGTCGGCGTCGTCAACTTTCGGCCCTCACGAAACGGTCTTGGATCCCACGCGATCAGAACTCATGGACGCCTTGGGGCGGATTTTCGGCGAAATCGCTGAGGTGTTCCCCGATCCTTACGTTCATTTTGGAGGCGATGAGGTGCGGTCAAGCGAGTGGCAAGGTTCGGCGGCCATTCAAGACTACATGCGGACCCAGAAAATTGACGACGTAAACGGACTGCAAGCGGACTTCAATCGACGGCTGGTATCGATGCTGGGGCGTCTTGGCAAGAAACCGGTTGGTTGGGATGAAATCTTGCATCCTAACCTGCCGGACAACGTGGTGATTCAGTGCTGGCGAGGGATGTTTGGGCGCGACGAAGCGCTCCGAGCTGGGTACGACTGCGTGGTTTCAGCGCCGTACTATCTCGACCTATTCATGCCGGCGGGTGTTCACTATCGGTACGACCCTGAAGCGACAACAGCGGACCTTGCGGGGATTGACGGACAGTTGCGGAACGATTCGCGCTTCGCCCATGTCGTGGGCGATATCGGGTGGGGAAAGGGTTTCACCGATTATCCAGAGCTAGAGACCTCAAAGAAGGGGAGAGTGCTGGGTGCAGAAGCCTGCATCTGGACGGAGCTCGTGAGCGACGAGTTGTTCGATCGACGTGTATGGAGCCGCATGCCCGCGATAGCCGAACGTTTCTGGAGCGATGGCAAAGTCCGCGATGAGGGTGACATGTACCGGAGGCTTGAGCTCCAGCACGCAAGACTCGAACAACTCTGCGGTGTCGACGCGGTGATCGATCGGGATATGTTGGGCGTACTTGGACTGGAGGCGTTGATCGACATGCTTGAGCCGGTCAAGGGGTACACGCGGGTACTTGGGGAGGAATTATCGTCGGCAAGAAAAGAGGGGCGTGATGGCACGCAGATCAAACGACCTTACACGGCCGACACGTTGCTCGACCGAGTGATTGATCGGATAGCGCCTGAAAGTGCGGCGACTCGTCACTTTGTT
>CAXDSX010000238.1:0-3801 GCA_963992075.1 uncultured Pseudomonadales bacterium
GGCGAGACTCGAGCCCGTGTTTATAACAGAGCCCTGGTCCTTATGAATCAGGGGTAGTACGCTCGTTCGTGAGTCAGCTAGGCAATCGCTGGCAGGATGATTTGTCAGAGGAAAGTCCGGGCTCCACAGGACAAGGTGCCAGGTAACGCCTGGGGGGCGCGAGCCCATGGAAAGTGCAACAGAGAGTATACCGCCATACATTTTTTGTGTGGTAAGGGTGAAAGGGTGCGGTAAGAGCGCACCGCAGGCTTCTGGTAACAGACCTGGCTAGGGAAACCCCGCCTGGAGCAAAGCTAAATAGGAGTCCAGTCGCGTGGTCCGCGCGGGATTCGGGTAGGCTGCTAGAGACGTTCGGTGACGGATGTCGTAGAGGAATGATTGCCCCAGACAGAACCCGGCTTATCGGCTGACTCATTTTTTCGGATTCGGAGCAAGGACCCTCAGTGCCATTCGATGGGGGTAAGAAGTTAAAGTACTTTCTAGGAAAAGACTTCTACCCCCTATTTGTAATGGATATACACACGCGAATGGTCGGATTAGATCGTCCCTAGGCCAAAATTTTTCCTTAGTTATCTAGGGGTTAGGCGCTATTGATCCTTGACAAACTTAACGTCCAAACCTAGGGTCGGGGTTTTCATGGGAATTAATGGGGAAATCAGGTTAAAGATGGGTTAATTGCCAGGGCAATTAAGGGCTTTTGTCTGAGATCTCAACTCTATGTTTCGAGGTGTTGCAAGCGTAACAATGGACTCGCGCGGCCGGATGGCACTAGCTACACGGTTTCGAGATGAAGCCGTACAGCGCTCAGGAAACCTACTGGTCGCAACGATTGATCCTAATGAAACATGCTTGCTCTTGTATTCGGTTGGAGATTGGGAGGAAGTGCAACGCCGACTCGAGGCACTGTCAAATATCGGAACATCTGCAAGACTTTTGCAACGCTTGCTCATTGGTCATGCGACTGACGTGGAAATGGATTCGCAGGGACGGGTTCTCATTCCCGCGATGCTCAGAGAATACGGAGCACTGGAAAAGCGAATCGTCCTGATGGGCCAAACCAATAAACTTGAGATATGGGATGAACAGATCTGGAGAACCCGAAGGGAGGAGTGGCTGACGGTCACGCGAGAGAGCACCTTCGGCAATTTGAGTGATTTGGATGGTTTGTCGGTATAGAGACGAAACGGGAGTAAATCAACACATACCCGTGTTGCGAGATGACTTGGTTGACGCTGTTATTACTGACCCCGATGGGACATACCTCGACGCCACCTTTGGACGCGGGGGCCACGCACGCGCTCTTCTGAAAAAGCTCTCACCAAAGGCTTCACTCATGGCACTTGATCGCGACCCTGCGGCTTATCAAGCCGCTGTTACGTTATCGAGAGAAGATTCTCGTGTGCATGCGCAGCATGGGATTTTCGGCGAGTTAGATTCGATATTGTCTGGTAATCAGAGCGAGCAGTTGAGCGGTTTAATGATGGACCTAGGAGTGTCGTCTCCTCAGCTGGACGACCCTGCTCGGGGATTCAGCTTTATGCGCAACGGTCCGCTCGACATGCGGATGGATCCAGGGAGTGGCGAGAGTGCCGCTTCCTGGCTCAACAGAGTGGGGTTTCCCGAGCTTGTACGAGTATTGCGTGAATTGGGTGACGAAAAAAACGCCCGGTCGATTGCGATATCCATACTAAATAGAAGGCCGTTGCATACGACCGCAGAATTAGTTGCCGCTGTTAACAATGCTCGATCGCGTTCTGATCCGAGAAAACATTCGGCTACCCGCGTATTTCAAGCCGTGCGAATGCATATTAATAATGAACTTATCGAACTAAGTCGAGGCATTGACGCAGCGTTCCATCATTTAGTATCTGGCGGGCGGATAGGGGTATTGTCATTTCACAGCTTAGAACATGCGGCTGTGAGAAAAAAATTCCGAGCGCTTGTGCGGCCAGTAGCACCCCGACGATTACCTGTGCGCGGGACGACTTCCGGGCGCGCCGTCTATGTGATCAAAGCAAAACGACCTGAACCTTCAGAAACGAACGTGAATCCGAGGTCTCGAAGCGCTTTGTTACAGGTCGTAGAACGAATTGAATAATTCGTCAAGAAAGCGCTTCAGTGAACTCTCGTGGTTCTTTATCGGGACTTTTGCTCTGCTCGGAGTAGCAGTGAGCGGAATCCAGGTTGTTAGTGTGACAGATGATCGTCGAGCGCTCTTTCACGAACTTACCAGCAACCAAAAAGTCCAAGATAGGTTGTTGCAAGAATACAGCCGTTTGTTGCTGGAGCGTGGCACCTTGCTCTCCTACCAAAATGTGGATCGCATTGCGCAAAAACGCCTGAACATGCTTTTTCCCGAAAAGGTGACGCCGGTGGTACGAGGATGGGAAGGGGGATCGTTGTCACTAAATCGGAAAGAACCTTGAGCCCTCATCGTCATTTCGTTCTAGTAGGAGTATTTGCGCTCGTTCTGTTGGCTTTGGTGGGTCGTTCTGGTTTTTTAGCGGTGACCGAACGTAAGTTTCTGCAGAATGAAGGGGAAGCCCGTGCTACCCGAATAGCTGAGATTCGGGCTCACCGTGGAATCATTTCCGATCGCAATGGCGACCCGCTTGCGGTCAGTACGCCGATGGTATCCGTGTGGATGGATCCGAGCGTGGACAGACTTGACGCTCGAGACCTGGAGGTGGTCGCAGAGCTGCTCGAGCGGCCCGCTGATCGACTGAGAAAGCGATTGGAGGAAAGTAATCAGCGCCGGTTCGTATACTTGGCACGGGGCGTCGGTCCAGCAGTCGCAAGCTCTCTAGTTTCTCTTGCTATTCCTGGAATCCGGTTTAAGAACGAGTACCGCCGTTTTTACCCTTCGGGAGAAATATCGGCCCACATCGTGGGTCGGACAGATATAGATGATGTGGGGCAAGAAGGCATTGAGCTTTCGATGGACCATGTTTTGCGAGGAGAGCCTGGGTCGAAACGGATCCTTAAAGATCGAAAGGGACAGCGGATTAGAGATCTGGATTTTTTCGACGCCCCGGACTTTGGGGACGATGTTGAACTCAGTATTGATCTTCGCCTTCAATTCCTAGCGTATCGCGAACTTAAAGCGGCTGTTGAACACAGTGGGGCACGATCAGGGTCTGTTGTAGTACTGGACGTTCAATCGGGGGATGTATTGGCGCTCGTAAATCAACCGTCCTATAACCCAAACAGGGTAGGAGATCTTGATTTTGATAGCATGCGCAATCGTGCGATCACAGATCTATTTGAGCCAGGATCGACGGTCAAGCCTTTCGCTGTCTTGGCGGCGTTAGAAACCAGTAGTTATAGGCCCGACACCGTAATTGACACGTCGCCAGGCTATTTGCTGGTGGGTCGAAAAATGGTTGAAGATCCGCTCAATCGTGGTCGACTCACTGTATCGGAAATTCTCGCTAGGTCTAGCCAGGTAGGCATCGCAAAAATAGCGTTGGGGCTCGAGGGATCTCATCTATACGATGTTTTTCATAGATCGGGTCTGGCGGCTATTCCGGCGACAGGATTGCCAGGAGAGGTCGCGGGCGTGCTAACGGATAGGGAAATCGGTAGTCCGATCGTCCGAGCGTCACTGGCATACGGATATGGTGTTACGGCCTCGGCGATGCAGCTCGCACAAAGTTATCTAACAATCGCTTCGGGGGGTGTTCGGCGCCAGGTGAACTTAGTGAGAGGATTGCCGCTCACTTCAGACGAGAGGGTCTTCGAGGAAACGGACGTCGAGTCCCTCTGTCTCTTATACACATCTGACGCTGCCGACGAATAGAG
>CAXDSX010000239.1:0-3800 GCA_963992075.1 uncultured Pseudomonadales bacterium
ATGATACGGCGACCACCGAGATCTACACCTCTCTATTCGTCGGCAGCGTCAGATGTGTATAAGAGACAGTCGATAGAGTTATCGTCGCTTCGTCGCCGTGATGCAGCCTTACCGCAACCCCCTTTAGGTTCAACAAGATGTTCAAAACGTCCTCTTGAACACCATCGATCGAAGTGTATTCGTGCACCACTCCATCGATCTGTACTTCCGTAATCGCATAACCAGGCATGGACGATAGTAAGATACGCCGTAACGTGTTACCTAACGTATGTCCGAAACCTCTCTCGAGGGGCTCTAAGGTAATTCGGGCACGCGTCGAACTAATATCCTCGACGTCAATCCGTTGGGGTGTCAGTAATTCTGTTGCCGACTGTGACATATGTCGTTTCCTCCGCGCACGGGGCCTATATGGAAAATGAAAGCTCTTCGTCGAAAAGTTACTTCGAGTAAAGCTCCACGATAAGATTCTCGTTGATTTCTGAAGGCAATTCCGATCGATCTGGATGGCGCTTAAATATGCCTTCCATCTTCTCGATGTTTACGTCCACCCACTCGACATCGCCTCGCTGCGCCGCCAATTCCATTGCCGACTGTATTCTGAGTTGACCCTTCGCTTGCTCTCGAACGGACACGACGTCATTTGGACTTACCTGATACGACGCAATGTTGACGTGATCTCCATTCACGAGGATCGCTTTGTGCGAAATGAGTTGACGGGATTCGGCCCTTGTCGATCCAAAGCCAATGCGGTAGACCACGTTATCCAACCGACCTTCGAGAAGACGTAAAAGATTCTCCCCCGTCGCTCCTTTCTGTCCGTCTGCTTTCTTGTAATAGTTACGGAATTGCTTTTCGAGCACTCCATACATACGGCGAACCTTCTGTTTCTCTCGCAGTTGGACTGCGTAGTCGCTCATCCGCTGGCGCCGAGCAGAACCGTGTTGGCCCGGTATCGTTTCGGCGCGACACTTCGAATCGAGAGACCGCACCCCACTTTTCAAAAACAAATCCGTGCCTTCCCTACGGGATAGTTTGAGCTTGGGTCCGAGATATCTAGCCATGGTTAATTCTTTTCCCTAAACACGTCTTTTCTTTGGCGGACGACAACCGTTGTGAGGAATAGGGGTCACATCGGAGATGCTATTAATTTTCAGGCCGGCACTATTCATCGCACGAACAGCCGACTCGCGACCTGGACCGGGACCCTTGATGAAAACATCTACACTATTCATACCGTAGGACTCTATCGTTGCCAGCGCTACCCGTTCAGCAGCAACTTGAGCGGCAAACGGCGTGCTCTTCCTCGAACCTCGAAATCCGGAACCACCAGCCGTCGACCAACCTAAAGCGTTGCCTTGTCGATCTGTGATGGTGATTATCGTATTGTTAAACGATGCATGCACGTGAGCAACACCATCTGCGACCGTCCTTTTGCCTTTCTTAACTGGTTCTGTTTCAGCCATGCCTATTTCCTTATAAGACGTTTTGCACCTTTGCGCGTTCGCGCATTAGTACGAGTGCGCTGGCCGCGGACGGGCAAACCTCGCCGATGTCGAATTCCTCGAGTGCACCCCAGGTCCATCAGACGTTTTACGTGCATTGATTCTTCTCTTCTCAAATCGCCTTCGACCTGAAACTTATTGAGCTCATTACGTAGAGCATCTAGATCACTCTCTGAGAGATCCTGAACGCGAGAGGTAGGGTCGACTCCTGCACTACTACATATCTTCTGCGCTGAGCTCGTGCCAATACCATATATGTAGGTCAGCGAAATTACTGCGTGACGGTTATCGGGAATATTTATTCCTGCAATTCGAGCCATCTCTATCCCTGCCTCTGTTTATGCCGTGGTTCTGTCTTGCATATAACTCGTACGGTGCCTTTTCGACGAACGATCTTACAATCCCTACACATTTTCTTAACGGACGCTCTAACTTTCACTATTTTCAACTCTTATCATCGAGGTTGTTTTCCGTATCCTTTTAAGTTGGATTTTTCCATCAATTTCGCATACTGGCTCGACATCAGATGTGACTGCACTTGCGACATGAAATCCATTGCGACAACGACTACGATCAGCAATGCAGTTCCACCCAGCTGAAAACTGATGTTGAAAAAGACAATCATCAATTCGGGTAGTAGGCATACGGCCGTTACGTACAACGCTCCAAAAACCGTTAAGCGCGTCATCACGTCGTCAAGATATTTGGCCGTTTGCTGACCAGGGCGTATGCCCGGGACGTATGCCCCCTGTCGTTTGAGATTGTCTGACATGTCCTTCGGATCAAACTGAATAGCTGTATAGAAAAAACTAAAAAAGATGATCCCGGCAGCGAAAATGAGGATGTATAGGGGCTGTCCCGGTGTTAAGAACAACGAAATGTCTTGTAGCCAATTCCAACCAGGGCTTTGTCCAAACCATTGCGCGATAGAGGTTGGCGCCATTATCAAACTACTAGCAAAAATCGCCGGGATTACTCCTGCCATGTTTATCTTGAGCGGTAGATGGCTCGTCTGTGCTTGGTAAAGCCGACGTCCCTGTTGACGCTTTGCGTAATTGACGGTGATACGACGTTGGCCTCGCTCGATGAATACTACAAAGCCCACAATCAAAAACGCAATGGCTCCAATCAAAAGCAAAACGATAATGTTGATATCACCTTGTCTCGCCGCTTCAAACGCTTGGCCAACCGCCGACGGAAATCCAGAAACAATACCGGAGAATATAAGCAAGGAAATGCCGTTACCGATTCCACGTTCAGTGATCTGCTCGCCAAGCCACATAACAAATAATGCGCCAGTGACCAGCGTCGTAATCGATACGAAATAGAATCCCGGCCCGGGACTAAATGCCAATCCTTGTCCAGCGAGAGTGCCTGTCAGAGCCGTTCCCTGCACAAGACCTATTAGTACAGTTCCGTATCGTGTGTATTGGGTAATCTTCCGTCGTCCTGCATCGCCTTCTTTGCGCAACTGATTGAGCGATGGGTACATCATAGTCATCAGATTCATGATGATGCTTGAGGTAATGTAAGGCATGGGACCCAGTGCAAGTATGCTCATTCGTTCCAGTGCACCACCTGAAAACATGTTAAAAACATCAAGGATCCCACCCTGATTAGCTTCAAAAAGACTGCGTAATTGATCAGGGTTAATCCCAGGCACCGGAATGTGCGTGCCAATTCTGTACACGAGTAACGCAAAAAAAACAAAAAACAGCCGATTGCGAAGCTCTGAGAGGCCAGATTCAACACCGGCCAGTCCTTGTGTGGTAGTTGCCATTATTTCTCGATGCTAAAAGCTAAAGCTCGTCCTCGATTGTTCCACCAGCCTTCTCAATGGCCGCTCGGGCCCCATGCGTTACAGAGATTCCCTTTTTTATCGTCATCGCGCGATGGACCTCCCCGGACAGGAAGATCCGCGCACGTTTCACCTGCCTTGCCAGGATGTTCGCGGCTTTAAGGGACTCGAGTGTGACCTCGTCGCCAATTACCCTGTTAAGTTCACCGACTCGAACCTCAGCCGTGACCGCTCCTATCCTCGAACGAAATCCAAATCTTGGGATGCGTCGTTGAAGAGGGAGCTGGCCGCCCTCAAACCCGATTCTAACTTTTCCCCCAGAACGCGATTTTTGCCCTTTGTGACCGCGTCCACCGGTTTTCCCCTGCCCGGCCGATATACCCCGACCCAATCGCTTGCGACGCTTCCGACTCCCACGAGGGGCATTAATATCTGTCTCTTATACACATCTCCGAGCCCACGAGACCGAGGCTGATCTCGTATGCCGTCTTCTGCTTGAA